>JAHEJX010000044.1 GCA_024638645.1 Actinomycetes bacterium | reverse complement strand
CCTGGCAGATTGCCCGTTGAGCCGAAGTCGAAGAGGTAGGCCCCAGTGTTATCGAATACCTGGATTCGATCGTTCGCAGTGTCGGTGATGATAAAACGGTCCTGGCTGTCCACGGCCGAATGCCACACCCCCCCGAACTGACCGGGGCCGATGCCTTGGGAGCCGAAAGAAAACAGGTAGTCGGGAGGGGCCGGCGTTGGGGCCAGCAGCTCGAACTCGTCTCCGAGCGGGGCGCTCTCCGACTGGGCCGAGCCCACCCCCGGCACGAGTGCGAGCAGCACCGTGGCCACCGTCGCTATCAGGATCGAGCGTCGTCTCATGGTGTCCTCCCCAACTTCCGCTCGATACAAGAGCACCACGTCATACTTCTGATACTAAGTAAATCGGCCACTCGCTGTCGCTGAGACCAGGGTGGTCCTCTCGATTGTCTTGACTTGCTCGAAAGCCTTAGCCCCACGAAACCATCAGAGGCGAGGGTCCGTTTCGAATAATTGGTTCATAGGTGATCCCCGAGGACAAGACGGCGATGTGCTTCCCGAGCTCGTTCAACGGCGGCGGGCTGGCCGCATCGAACGATCATCTGACGATCTGCCCAGCCTGCTATGCGTTGTAAGACACCTTCCTGGCCACCGGCTGCCAACCATCGATAGGCGAAAGTGTGTCTAATCAGCTGGTAGATGCCCACCTTCCAAGCCTTCCCGTGTTTGCAGCCCGCAGCGAACGTCGCCACGACGGCAGCAGCCCTGGGAGCGTGCCGATGTCGGCGGCGGTCGGAGTATTCTCCAGGCCGTTAGCGGGCTTCGATACTGATTTGCTCTCTGACATAGTTGTGTGCTGTTGAAGCGCTGTGCAAGAGCAAGCCTCAATCGCCTAGGACCGTTGAAGTACAAGGATCTTTCCCGCCCCAGTAGCTCAGGGGATAGAGCACCGGTTTCCTAAACCGGGTGTCGCAGGTTCGAATCCTGCCTGGGGCGCCCCACTATTGCGCTACAGAGACAGCGAGGGCCCCAAAATGAATGCTCGCGCCGGGCTCACCGCTGCCGTAGCTGCGATCTTCTTCTGGGCTGCCGGCAACATCATCGTCCGCAGCGTGGACATCGGCGGGGCGCAGCTGGCCTTCTGGCGAGTTCTGGCCACGGCCGTCGTCTACTGGATAATGCTGGCGGCGATCGGTAGGCGGCTGACGTGGCAGCACATCAAGACGACGGCACCAGCGGCAACCGCCATCAGCATCGAGCTCGTGTTGTTCTTCGTTGCGATCAAAGCCACCACCGTTGCCAATGCCACCGTCATCGGAGCACTGCAGCCCATCGTGATCCTGCTATTCGGTCTCAAGCACTTCGGAGAGAAGCTCAGCGGCCGCATGGTTGCGATCAGTCTCGTGGCAGTTGGCGGAGTGGCTTTGGTCGTCTTCGGCTCGACCGCGCAGCCGATCTGGAGCCCACGAGGCGATGTCCTTGCCTTTATCGCCATGCTGTTCTTCGCTGCCTACTACATCTTCGCCAAGGCGGCCCGTTATCGAGTTCCCGCGTTCGAGTTCCAGACCGCTTTGTGGATCGTCGGCTCCGTCGTACTGCTCCCGTTCGCGGTCTGGGACGCCGGCGGCCTCGTAGTGCCGGCACTCGAGCACTGGCGAGGCATCATCCTTCTGATGCTCATTCCGGCGACAGGGCACTTCCTGATGAACTGGGCACATCCACGCGTCAAGCTGTCTGTGACGTCGCTCTTGACGCTCGGGATTCCGGTGCTGTCTGCTCTCGGCGCGGCGATTGTGCTCGACGAGCCGATCGTCGGTTGGCAAATCATCGGCATTGCAGTGGTCATTGCAGCACTGACCACCGTCATCCAACGCGAAGCCAGACTGCGAGCGGAGCATCCAGAAGCGGGGTCAGGCCTGGAGCGGGAGCCAGCTCTCGAGGACGGCAACTAGCTTCTGGCGAGGCAGAACTGTCCCTGCCCCCAGCGCCATCCAGCGGGCCATCGCGATGTCGTCGGGTTCTTCCATGTAGAGGGCCACCTTGCTGCCGGCGGCCGCAAGGGCTCCAACGGCTTCGTCGGCGGCTGCGTGTGTGGCGTCAACCACCGACCAGCGAGGGATCTCGTTCTGCAATCCGGCCTCGATGGCGCCCGGGTTGCGCCAGTGATGTACCGTCACTCCCCTGCCGGTAGCGACAAGGTGGACAGAAGCACGATCCGCCTGGTCCATCGTCACCACGGCGACGGAAACGGTCGACTGAGCCGATTGGGCAGGCACTACGTCCGCCACCAGTTTCGCCTTGGCCACACCCCAGGCAACGTGAGCGCGCCAGGCTTCCTCACCGATCTCTCGCGATGATGCCGGCGCCAATGCGTGGGTGTCACCAGGCAGCGCCGAGATGGCACCGGCGTCCCGCCTGGCAACGGGCACACCTGCCGCCTGCAACGCCGCAGTCGGAAACGCCAACGCAGTCTGGAAGATCTGCAGCGGTCCTCTCCGCTGCGAGGCGGCCTCGGTGCGCTGCCATTGGCCGAGCTCACCCTGGAGCCACTCGGTACCCTGCCTCGTTGCGTCGGACACGTCGACTTCGACACCAAGCTCGTCCAAACGCCGCTGCAGGTAGCCCGGATACGCGGCCACAAAGGCGTCGACGACCGCGGCGCTGGCTGCCGAATACTCGGGAATGTCCATTTCTCCAGCCTAAGGCGGATGGGCTCCCGTCGTAGGTGCGATTGCGCAGCACACCGCCGGCATGCCGATAGAGTCCAACCAACGAAAGACGGAAGGTTTTACAACATGCGGAAGATGTGGCCCCTGCTGGCAGCACTGGTGGTGCTGACCTCGGCGTGTCGCCTCGAAACCAACGTGACGATCGACGTCAACGATGACGGGTCCGGCACGATCACCACAGAGCTCGGTCTCGACCAAGAGATGCAGGATCTATTGGAAAGCTTCGGAGGCGGCGAGGATCTCCTGTCTGGGCTCGACTTCGGCGACGCCAGCCCCACGGAAACTCGAGTCGAAGGCGACATGACATTTTTTGGCGCGAGTCAGACCTTTACTGATCCCTCCGAAGTTCAGTCTCTGCTCGACGAAAACCAGGACCAGGCGTCGTTCGAAGACTTTCAGTTGACGGTCGACGAGGAAGGGGCGGTGCTGATTGCGCGGACCGGCCCACTCGGCGACCAGGAGGGCCTCGACCCCGGTTCGCTGCCGTTTGACCCAAGCACCATCACCGACGAGGTATTCGCGGCAAACATCTTCGTGAGGATGCCGGGCAACGTCACAGAGCACAACGCCGACGAAGTGCTGAGCGATGGCACTCTGCGCTGGGGCATTTCGCTCACGGACCCCCTTGACATAAGCGCCGAGTCGTCGTTTGGTGGTGGAGGCGTACCGTGGCTGCCCATCGGCATCGCTGCTGTGGCAATCCTCGGCATTGGCGCCTTCCTGATGATGCGTGGCGGCCGGGACACGGCCTCTGCGGCGCTGGCGGCAACGGACGCTCCTCCGGCCCCCACGGATTTCACCGATCCGGCGACAAGGGCAGCAGAAGCTGCCGGCGAGCTACCACCTGAGTTGCCCCCGCAGGACGACTCCTAGTCCTTCAACCCGCCAGCACCACAACAACCAACAGCCCGAGCGGGCCGCGGACGGCGGCCGTGCCAAAGCGACGGAAGTTCCGATCGGCGATGTCGGTCTTGGCTGCCAAGTCCCTGGTCATGGCTTCAGTAGCCGATCGCGGAGATTGGGCAAGCGCCACGACTTCACCGGACCGCACGTTGGGGATGTCGGCGGCATCTAGCCGAGCATCGATGCGGCCGGCTCCGCTGTTGTGAGACAGCCTCCCCGCCAAGTAGAGAGCTAGAGCGTGATCGAGTGCGATCTGATCGAGAGCGTCGGTTCGTGATAGTGGATCGGCGCCAGCAGAGACTCTTTCGCGATTGAACTGATCGGCAGCGTGGTCGGCCGCCCTGCCCGTTATCTTCAAGTCGCCTCGCTCCGCAGCCGCAATATCGATACGGCCCCGCGCAGGCGCCACCAATCGATGCTCACCCGCCACGTCCTGCAGTTGGAGGGCCTGGGAGAGGACACGGTCAAAGGAGATCAGCCCGACAACCCGTTGCGGCAAACCTTCGGGGTCCGTCATGGCACCGACGAGAGCCGAGTCTTCGAGCGTAGACGTCGGCCCAGACGGCAGCGGCAGCAGCGTGAGCACAGACATCACGATCGTGGCGGCGAGGATCCCGGCCAGGGACGAAAAGGCGGCTCCGCCGAGCCGGTTTGCCGTCGTCAGCCCAGGAAGCATTCGTACACCTTTGTGCACGAACCAGCTGGCAATGGCACCGCCGACGGAGATAAGGAGGAATACGATGATCCCCCCTGCGATCTTGGCAGCATCGTCGCCGGCACCCGACATGGCCGACACCACGGCTCCCATCGGGCCCGCCAGCCTGAAAGCGAAAAACGTCCCTGCGAAGATCACGCCGAGGCCGATGGCCTCACGGACCAAGCCGCGTAGCCAGCCGCGGATGAGAAGAGCAGCGAGCCCTGCACCGAGCAAGAAGTCGATCACGAGACTCTAAGTGTCGTCTGACTTCTGATTTACCGGCACTGTTTCGTCCGGGTCGCCATCATCGTCGAGGGCGAAGTCCGCTTCCTGCCTGATCTTCTTGATGAACGTCGTGCGCTCGTCCGGTTCGAGCATGAGCGCATCGCTTGCCTCCTCCCACGACTGGCCAAGCACCCGAGTCCGCCACAGATGGCCTGCAATGATCTTGACGGACGCGGTCACGGGAACGGCAAGCAACACACCCCAGAGGCCACCGACGGCGCCCCCGAGCAAGAGAACCAGAATCACCACAGCCGGATGAAGCCGTACCGTTGCCCGCAGCACCGTGGGACTCACGAAGTTGTTGTCGATCTGCTGCACGATGAAAGCGACCAGGGCCGCGAGTAGCGCCTTGGAGAGATCGCCGTCGACGAGGCCGACAATGAATCCGAGCCCTCCCCCGACCCAGGGCCCGACGAAAGGAATGATGTTGAGGAAGCCCGCGGTCATCCCGATTATCAACCAGAACTTCAGACCGATCAGAGCAAATCCAACGCTCGTCAAAACGCCGACGATGATTGCCACGAACACCTGGCCCCGCAGAAAGCCGCCTACTGCGTGTCCCAAGTTGCGGCTGACATGAATGACCTCTTCCCGATTGCCTTGCGGGATCAGCTCCTCGCTCTCCTCGCGGATCCGCGGCAGGTCGATCAGCACGTAGAAGGCAATGACCGGCGCGATGAAGAAAACGAGTATCGCTTCGAGAATGCCTGAGGTCACCGCGCCGAGTCGCTCCGTTATGGCCGAGATGAACCGATCCTGGTTCTCCGGGTCATCGAGGAACGACTGAGCCTCCTCGTAGGTTGGCAAGGTGACGTTGGAAAAGCCGAAGTTGTCGAGGAGGATCTCGATCTGCTCGGTCGTGTTTTCGTACAGCGAAGGCAAGTCGTTGGTAAATGAAGTTGCCTGTTCCCGCACACTCGGGACGACGAGGAAGCCGATCAGCACGATTACGCCGATGAGAACCAGAAAGGCGATGAACCCGCCCAACAAACGGGGAACACCCCTCGTCGCGAGCCGATTCACGATCGGATTGAGGACATAGATCAGCGCCACGGACAGTACGACTGGGGCGATGAGAATCTCGGCGCGGCCCAGAATCCAGATGCCGACCCAGAGCAGCGCCAGGACGCCAACGATGCTCCATGCGCCAATTCCCATCTTGGTTACGACAGACCAGAGGTCGACCCGGGTTGAACTGCCGGGGTCCTGCTCGGTGGGAACTTCGCCCTGCGTCGAAGTCATTGTCAGCCCGCGCTGTCGCCGTCACGCACCCGCGAGGCAATCTGGGCGAGGCGCTCGGAGCGCTGCCGCTGTAGGCGCCGCACCGTCATCGGCGAATGTTGCCGAGCACGCGGATCGTCCATGAGGCGGCGCAAGGCTTGGTAGTAACGGCTCGCGCTCATCTTGAGGTACTCACGAATAGCCTGATCCTTCGGCCCCGGGTACAGCCACCACGACCCCTCGAAGTCGAGGATCCGGATGTCCCTTTCGCTCAATTCCCTCAGCATGGCGCGAAGGGTATAAGCGAGAGCTGACAGAATCGCGGATTTCGCGAGCTCGGCCTGGCGGCCGAGCGGTATCCGGTATCCGGTAACCGGTAACCAGACTGCCGTGCAGCCGCAGCTATCGGTGCTGACAACCGTCGCCGCCACCACAGATCGAGGTGGCTAAACGGCGATAGCGTCCGGTCAGGGCAGTACTGGATACTGGATACCGGATACTGGGTACCGCAGCGGCGTAGCCGCTGCTTGAGCTGGCGGCGGGACTCGAACCTGTCAAGGGACGACAACAGCCGGGCAACCGGCGCCCCACGGCGGCCACAACGCATTTCCGCTTGCGGATGTAGCAGCGCGATCGCCGACACTCCACCCGAGCTGGCGGCCGAGCGGTATCCGGTATCCGGTATCCGGTAACCAGACTGCCGTGCAGCCGCAGCTATCGGTGCTGACAACCGTCGCCGCCACCACAGATCGAGGTAGTTCACGGCGATAGCGTCCGGTCAGGGCAGTACTGGATACTGGATACCGGCCTACTGGGTACCGCAGCGGCGGAGCCGCTGCTTGAGCTGGCGGCGGGACTCGAACCCGCGACCTGCTGATTACAAATCAGCTGCTCTGGCCATCTGAGCTACGCCAGCAGATGCGGGTCAGGATAATGCGCCTCTGACGCGGCCGATCTCGAAGAGGGCCAGGGCGGCGGCGACGCTGGCATTGAGACTCTCCACGTCGTTGGCCATGGGGAGCCTCGCCACTACGTCGGCTCGCTCGGCAACCAGTCGGGTCACACCCTTGCCCTCGGCGCCGACGACGACCGCAATTGGATCATCGAGGATGCGAAGGTCGAAGAAGGACTCATCACTCTCACCGTCGAGTGCGACTACCCACAGGCCCAGGTCCCGCAGCTGTCGTACGGCGTCCGCGATCGACGGCACCACCGCAACGGGAAGCTTCTCCAAAGCGCCGACGGCAGCCTTGAAGGCCGTGGCTCCCAGCGGAGCCGAGCGCCGGGAGGAGACGACCATGCCGCCGGCACCCGCCGCAACTGCCGAACGGGCGATCGCTCCGACATTGCGGGGGTCTTCTGCATGGTCGAGAACGACAATCACCGGCGTCGCAGCCTTACTGACGAGGGAGCGAATGTCGAGCGTCGCGATGGGCCTGGCCAGAGCGACAACGCCTTGTGGTGCCGTTGTCGCCGCCAGCGGGAGCACATCTTCTACACGCTCGACGTAGACGTCCGCCGCCTGTGCCGCGGCCAACAACCCGGCCATCTCGGCGGAGTCGATGCGGCTCCGCTCCACCTTGAGCTCGACGACCCGTCCGGCGCCAATCGCGGCGGTCACTGCGTGGATACCCTCGAGCCTATCTCCGATGCCAGGCACTGCCATCGGCTCCATCCTCAACGAAGATGCCAAGCTCGGCGAGCCCGTCGCGAATGGCGTCGCCCGTGGCCCAGTCCTTGTTGGAGCGGGCTTCCGCCCGCCGTGCGAGAAGCGCGTCGATCAGGGCACCGTTGCTGATACCGTCAACTCCGAATCTAGCTCCGACGGCGGCGAGGCCACCGGCGATGTCGTCGAGGCCCTTTTCCTGCTCTGCGAGCCCGAACACTTCCACGATCTCGTCGTACGCGGCTAGGTATTCCTCGGCGGATTCCCCGGCATCGAGCCGCCGATTGCCTTCGCGCACTGCGTCAAAAAGGGCGGCGAGGCCTCCTGCGACGTCGATGTCGTCCTCCATGGCGGCGCGGAAAGCCGCAATCGTCTCTGGATGTGACTCAGCCTCCACCGGTCCTGGCTGGCGCCGCCGGAAAGACCACAGACGCTCCAGCGAGGCGGTGGCGTCGGCCAGCGCGTCCTCTGAGAAGTCGAGTGGCTTGCGATAGTGGGTCCGTAGGTAGAAGAGGCGGACGGCGAGGCCCGGGTACTTCTCTACCGCTTCGAGGAGGTCGATGATGTGCCCGGTCGACTTCGCCATCTTCTCACCGGTGAGAGTCATCATGCCGTTGTGCATCCAGAACCGGGCGAATGGCGCCGCATCGAGGGCCGCTTCGGCTTGGGCGATCTCGTTCTCGTGGTGGGGGAAGATCAGATCGTTGCCACCGCCGTGGATGTCGAAGGAGGTGCCGAGATACTCGTGAGACATTGCGGAGCATTCGATATGCCAGCCGGGACGTCCTTCGCCCCATGGGGACGACCATGAGGGCTCACCCGGCTTGGCCTTCTTCCAGACGGCGAAGTCGAGGGGGTCCCGCTTCACATCGCCAACCTCAACTCGGGCACCGGACTGCAGCTCGTCGATATTCCGGCCCGACAGTTTCCCGTATCCGGGAAAGTCCCGCACCGCGAAGTAGACGTCACCACCTGACTCGTAAGCGTGACCACCCTGAATGAGCATCTCGATCATGTCGATCATCTGCGGAATGTGCTCCGTAGCTCGCGGTTCGATGTCTGCAGGCAGAACTCCGAGTGCGAGGTAGGCAGCCGCAAAGGCCGCGGCAGCCTCGTCGGCAATGTCTTGCGTGGAGACGCCCGCATCGTTGGCGGCATCGATGATCTTGTCGTCGACGTCCGTGATGTTGCGGACGTACATGACGTCGTAGCCGAGATATGTGAAGTAACGGCGCACGACGTCGAAGACGACGGCGTACCGGCCGTGGCCGAGGTGAGGCTTCGACTGGACGGTCGCTCCACACACGTACATGCCGACCTTTCCCTCATCCCGTGGGGTGAAGGGTTGCAGCTTGCGGCCCAACGTGTTGTAGATCTTCATCCGGTGATGCTACCCGTGGCGGCCTCCCCCGGATTTCGCGCTCCGCATGGCGCTAGATTCTCTTCCAATGCCCCTGACTTATCCACAGCCCGTTGGGCGGCCGCTCGTGTTGGCGCATCGGGGTGCCTCCGCTGCAGCTGCCGACAACAGCGCGAAAGCGTTCGAGCTCGCTGTTGCCGGCGGCGCGGACGGCGTCGAGCTCGATGTTCGCTTCACGTCTGACGACACGATCGTCCTCAGCCACGATCCAGCGCTGAGCGGCTTTGGGGTTCTCGCTGAGCACACCCACGGTGAGCTGTTGGAGAAGCGCCCGGACATCATCACGCTCGAACAGGGCGCCGCGATACTCGGCGACTTGGTCATCAACGTCGAGATCAAGAACGATCCGAGCGAGCCAGATTTCGACCCGGAACACCGGATGGCGGATCGCATCGCCTCGTGGGTGGCCGCCGGCGACCGCTACGGGAGGGTCGTGGTGACTTCGTTCAATCCTGACACCGTGGCTCGGGTGGGATTCGTGGACGGCGACATCGTCACGGGCCAGCTTCTCGATCGCGCTGCGGATCTGAGTTATGCAATCCCGCAAGCCGCCGAAGATGGCCACGACCTCATTGCGCCGCACAAACGGCTCATGCGGCCCAATGCGGCACGGGTGGTCGAGCATGCAGCTCAGTACGACCTGGGCGTTGCAGTCTGGACCGTGGACAATCCGCGAACGTTGCGCCGGCTCGGAACCGCCGGCGTCACTGCGGTGATCGCCAACGATCCGGCTGCCGCTCTCGCCGTGTACGGGAGCTAGGCAAGGGTCGCTACCGCAATGGCGGCAATGCCTTCACCTCTGCCGACCAGGCCGAGCCGATCCGTCGAAGTGGCCTTCACTGAGACGGCATCGACAGTGATACCAAGAACATCCGCAAGCTGCTGCCGCATCAGATCGCGATATGGCGCAATCCGAACCGACTCGGCCACGACGGTCAGATCTACATGCTCGATAGAGAACCCGGCCTCGCCGACCATCGCCACGATTGAGCGCAGCAGTTGCATCGAGTCAGCGCCCTCCATGGCTGCATCAGACGAAGGAAAGTGAGTGCCGATGTCGCCGAGCACTGCGGCCCCGAGCAGCGCGTCGGCAACCGAATGAGCCGCGGCATCTGCGTCTGAGGTCCCGCTCAAACCGAAGGCGGCGGACACTTCTACGCCGCAGAGAACCAGCGGCGGTTCGCCGTCGAGGGCGTGGACGTCTACCCCAAAACCTGTGCGCATGTGCCGGAGGCTAACTGGTGGGCTCGCGAACGAGCGACGCAAACACCATTCGACCGACACTGGTGCGCAAAGTGTTGGTCACTTCGATCGAGACCTGCTTGCCCACAGCGGCCGCTCCGTCGCTGATCACGACCATCGTGCCGTCGTCGAGAAACGCCACACCTTGACCCGGCTCGTTGCCCTCGCGTTCAACCCTGACCTCTACGATGTCGCCTCGGGTGACCTCGGGCCGCAGCGACTCGCCGATCGAGTGCGGGTTGAGAATCCGCAGCCCTCGCAGTGAGCCTGCCATGGCCAGATTGTGGTCCGTGGTGATGACGTCGGCGTCGAGCCTGGCCGCCAAAGCAAGGAGTTTCGCGTCGACCTCTTCATGCTCGGGAACCGTGTCCTCGAGAACGAGAAACGACAAGCCGGGAATCTCGCGCATCGAGTCGAGTACATCCAGGCCCCGTCTCCCGCGGCGGCGCCGATTCTGGTCAGGCGCATCCGCAATTGCTTGCAGCTCGTCGACGACGAAGGCGCTCACCCAGACGTTGCCCTTGACGAGGCCCACTTTCATCAAGTCGAGAATGCGGCCATCGATCGCTGCGGAAGAATCGATCAGGTAGCGGTCGCCGCTCTCGTCTGCACCCGGAACTGACCTGGCCGCCCTGCGCAGGCCGGTAGCCGACAAGAGATCATCCGAACGAGCTGCGAAGACCCTGGCGCCGAACGCGGCAAGGACGAGAACGATCAGCCCGGCGAACGGCCACCCAACGTTGGCCGGGAGCAAAACGATGGTCGGCACTGCAATGACAGCGCCCACGATGATTCCCGTAATCAGGCCGAACGCTCCCGCGAATAGTTCAGCTCCACTCGCTCGCGACACCGCCTGGGGTGCCTTGACGATCGTCCGGTCGAGCGCCCGGCCCCCAACGCCACCGAGCACGTAGCCGATTCCGGCGCCTAGAACCGCGCCCCAGACGACGGTCACCGCGGGATCGAGCCCTGCGCTTGGAAACCAGCTTGCCGACACACGTCCGACATTGAACCCCACCACTAATAGGGCCAACGTAACGAGAAGCCTCACGGCCTCAACGAACAACGATTCTCTCCTCAATCAGCTGATGGAGGAAGAATCGGAAGGACGCCCTCCTCTACTTAGGAGTTGTTGCATCGAGTAGTCGGTAGTCGGCGGCGCGACGTGCACCCGGTCGCCGCAGTTTGCGAAGCGACTGCAACCTGATCGCAAGATCAGGCGTCTACGGGAACTTCCACCTTGGGTAGAGCGCGGTCCAGCTTCTTGATGGCCTCTTCTTCGTCGAGCTGAAGTGCAAAGCGCAGCTCGGAGATGATGATCAAGCGGGCTTTGGCCAGCATGCGCTTCAGCGCAGGGCTGATGCCCTTGATCTGCTGAGCGTACGTGAGATCCCTGACAACTTCAGCCACCTGGAAGATGTCACCCGAGTTGATCTTCTCGGTGAGCAACTTGTACCAACGCGACCAGTTAGAACCTGCCTCTTGCGGCTCATCCTTGAAGGTCGCAAACACTTTGCGCGCGACAGTCTTGGAGATCACGGGACGGACACCAAGGTCCACGGCCTTGGCGGTTGGCACCCGGACGACAAGCTGATCTGTGGCAACCTCGAGAACGAAGTAGTCGGTCTTGGTCCCAGAGAACTCGATCCGTTCCTTCTTGATGATCGTGGCGGCCCCGTGGTGGGGATACACAACCTTGTCGCCGACCTTGAAAGGGATCTTGGCCTTGCCCTTCGGCTTTGGTGCATCAGCGGCCGGATCGGCCTTGGAAGTGGTCTTGGACACGGTTGTCTTCTTCTCCGTCGTTTTCTTTGCTGTGGTCTTTTTGGCTGCAGGCTTCTTGGCAGCGGTGGTCTTCTTCGCAGCCGTCGCCTTGGCAGCAGGCTTCTTGGCAGCCGTGGTCTTCTTCGCAGCCGTCGCCTTCTTAGCGGGAGCCTTTTTGGCCGAAGTTGTAGTCGCAGCCTTAGTCGTGGTCTTCTTGGCAGCTGCTGTGGTCTTCTTCGCCGCAGGCTTCTTGGCGGTGGTTTTCTTGGCCGCGGTGGTTTTCTTGGCCGCGGTGGTTTTCTTGGCCGCGGTAG
Source organism: Actinomycetes bacterium (assembly GCA_024638645.1). Classification (GTDB taxonomy): domain Bacteria; phylum Actinomycetota; class Acidimicrobiia; order Spongiisociales; family UBA5794; genus JAHEJX01. The sequence continues at coordinate 16,450 of JAHEJX010000044.1, read as the reverse complement.
TTTTCTTCGCGGGCACAGGACCCTCTCGCGTCGGGAACAGGGGCATTGTAGCCCGACAAATACGTTGGCTCGGCGCTCGCTATTCCTCGAAACGCCAGGTTGTGCCGACTTCGAGCAACCGATCAAAGAACGAACGCAATTGTTCGGCGCGCGCTGCGCCGACTCCTTCGACCTTGCCGAGCTCGGTGACCGGAGCATGGACCATACGTTGGAAGTCTTTGAAGTGGCCGATCAGAGCGTCTTTCACAGAGTCCGGAAGGCGCGGAACGCGTGACAACGCCCTGATCCCGCGGGGACGCACAGCTGCGTCCAAGGGATCCATCCCGAGTGCGGCCGCCACCTGTGATGCAACGTAGAGATCTTCTGTCGGCACGGCTTCGAGCCGCGCGAAGACCGACTTCCCCGTCTTGGAGCGGCGCTTCGAGTAGTCCTGATATACGGTCTCCGCCAGATCACTGACGCCTTCGATCAGGTCGGCAGCCTGCAGGCTGATCAGCTGACCCTCTCCACCGAGCTCGATGACGGTGCGCTCGACATCTCTGTAGAGACGTTGCACAAGTGCAGCACGAAGCAGGAGCAAAGAAACGTCGCGAACCAAGACGACGTCGTCTACCTCACTGCGAGTCAGCCGGTCTTCCGCTTCCTGGAGGCGCCGCCGCAGTCGCTCTAGTGAGATCAGCCGCTGATTGGCCTCGGCTTCAAGCACCGGGGGTGGCCGCAGTTCCCTGCGTACCCCACGCCAGTACACAACGGCAATGCTGCGCCCCTCTTCACTCACAGCCAAGATCGGCCGATCCGTCTGCTGACTCAGCCTTTCAGCTGTACGAAAACGAGTTCCTGTTTCGTGGGTGGCGAGATCCGGATCAGGGATGAAGTGCACATTCGCACGAACGATGTTCTCGTTGTCGTCATCGACGACGATTCCTCCGTCCATCTTGGCGAGCTCGGCGAGCCGTTGTGCCGTAAAGGCGGCATCGTCGAGAAAGAACCCACCGGAGCACATGGCTTCCACGGAGGCCCCGTTGCCGAGGACGACCAACGCACCCGTCCCTTGCCGCAGAATCATGTCAACGGCGTTCCGGATCTCCGTGCCCGGCGCAAGGCGTCGCAGAATCTCGATTTGATCTGGAGCCGGCCGCGCATTCATCAGTGAGCGAGTGTACCGACTGGGCGCGCTACTAACTAGGCACTAGTTCCATTCGATTGTTGGGCTTGAACAGGCCGACATGGGCGAGCGCGGACAACAGGGTTGCGCCGTTCGATTCAGGACTGACGACGATGTCGACGCCAAGTCGCTTCACCTCTTCTTCCCGGGCCGCGGCCCGCCCCACAGACCGCAGCTCCCCCGTGAGGCCGACCTCGCCCCAGGCGGCCACTCCGGCAATGGGTCGTCCCAACCGAGACGAGGCCAGCGCCAGCGCAACAGGCAGATCCGACGCCGGCTCTGCAACCTTGATGCCACCGGCCAGGCTCACGTACACCTCCTGATCACTGAAGGACAGATTCGCGTGCTTCTCGAGTACGGCCAGAATCTGATGGACTCGTGCCGACTCGAGGCCCTTGAAGCTGCGTCGTGGCTGGGGCGCCTTCGACGGGGTTACCAAAGCTTGAACCTCGACAAGCAGGGGCCGCCTCCCCTGAACCGATGGAAACAACACCGTCCCTTCTGCCCGGCCGTCCCATCCGGCGACAAGGCAACCGATGGGGTCGGGAACCTCAACCAATCCGCGCTCGGTCATTTCGAAGATGCCAACTCGGTCAGTCGATCCGAATCGGTTCTTCAAACAACGCAGGAAACGCAAGCCCTGGAAATCGCTGCTATCGAGGTGGAGAACGACGTCGACCATGTGTTCGATGACCTTCGGACCGGCCAGGCCACCATCCTTGGTCACGTGGCCCACCAGGATGACTGGCGTCGCGCCAGCTCTGGCAGCGGCGATCAAACGGGCAGTGCACTCTCGAACCTGGGTGACGCCACCGGCGGCGCCATCGACGTCGTCGGTCACCATTGTCTGAATCGAGTCGACGACGACGAGGCTGTGATCGCCGGACCGCACAGACTCGACCACGACATCGGCCATTCGCGAGGCTGCCACGGCAACGTTTGGCCCGGCGGCGCCGATACGTCTGGCCCGCAAACCGACCTGGCCAACCGACTCTTCCCCGGTGACGACGAGCACCGTGCCGCCTTCACGAAGGCCCGGCGCCGCAGCCAACTGCAACAGCAACGTGCTCTTGCCGACGCCGGGCTCGCCGCCGAGCAATACCGCGGAACCAGCGACGAGGCCGCCGCCCAGCACGTGATCCACTTCGCCTATCCCGACCCGCCCTCGACGACTCTCATCGTCTACGGCCGCCGCGATGCCGGTCGCTGCCAGGGGATCGAGCGTGCGTTTGGCCGAACTCAAGGTGCCGTTGCGCAGCGATCCGTGCTGCTTACATTGGGGGCAGAACCCCAACCACTTGCTCGTCCGATACGAGCATTCGGAACATTCGTATGACATTGCGGCCGAAGCTACAGGCGCCCTGTGACAAGAAAGCTCAGTCGCTCAGATAGCGTCGAATCAGCAGGTACGTGCCGAATCCGACGACGGCGAGCAAGAACAGACCCCCGAGCACATTGGCGGGGGTCCAACGCTCCGCTTCGCGTATCGCTGCAATGGTGAGCATTCGTGGCACAATAGCGTTCGGTCGGAAACCGGCTTAGACAAAGGCTTGACGACTTGGACGAAGGCAACACAATCGATCCGTTCGACGACCTCTTCGAGGCGTTCGAATTGGAAGACGGTCCGCCGGCACGCGGCGACGACTCTGCTGTGCCGTCGGCGCGGGCCGAGAAGCCCGTGGAGCGCCCGGTCGAGCCGGTGTCAGCGCCGGAGCCGGAGACATCGGTTGTGTGCACCTCATGCGGCAGCTCCAATCCAGCACATAATCGCCATTGCGAGGAGTGTGGCGCCCGGCTTGGAAGCGGGCCGCTGCCGGTCGCCCAAGCTCCGATGATCCGGGCGACGCCGGGCAGCAGGGCGCTCATCGTGTTCGGCGGGGTGCTTCTGATCGTTCTCGTTGCCGTGCTCTTCCTCAATCTACGGGGCGACGGCTCCACTACGACAACAACGGTGGCGGCTTCGTCCACGACGACACTCGGCCCGAATATCACAAACCTCTTGCCATTTTCGGTTGAAGCGAGCTCATCGTTCCCCGGCTTCGAGGCCGGCAACCTCATCGACGACGACGGCGGTTCCTATTGGAACGACAACAGCCTGCGCGGTAACAACGCGTGGCTCGAGTTCTCCTTCGCCCAGCCGGTTCAGCTCACCGAGATCGAGTTGCAGAACCTCACGGACGAGGAGAAGTTCCGCCGCAACTATCGAATCAAGTCGATCGTCATAACAGTCGACGATTTGCAGATCGAAATCCCGTTCCAGATGAACGACTCGAACAGTCCGCAGCGTGTCCAAATCGGCAGCCTCGAAACGAGGGTCGTCCGCATCGACGTGCGATCCACCTATCCGGCGGAACAGTACGAAGGCGGCGTCCCGTTCGACGAGCTAGCCCTCCAAGAGGTGAAGTTCTTCGGGACGACGGCGGGCAGCTGACGCTGCGCCCGGTATCTGGTATCTCGTATCCAGTAGCTGGTACTGCCGTGATCGCGCTAGAGGCCGTTGACAACCGTCGTGGTGCGATCCTCGGGAGGTGGTTGGCGGCGCAGGGTCGCAGCTCAGGGCAGTACCGGATACCGGATACCGGCTACCGGATACCGCAGTAGCGGCCTTGCCGCTACTGCTTGATATACGGTTGTCCGTCGGCTGCTGGTGGACGGGCCTTGCCGACCAGGCCCGCCACTACGAGGATCGTGGCGATGAATGGGGCCATGCCGAGGAACTCGGACGGTACACCGGTCTGCAGGATGCCGAGCGTCTGCGCCATGGCGTCGGCAAACCCGAACACGAGGCCGGCAGCCATCGCCCCGATCGGATGCCACCGACCGAAGATCATGGCGGCAAGGCCGATGAAGCCTCGGCCGTTGGTCATGTTCTCGTCGAAGCGCCCCACCGACCCGAGGGTGAAGAAGGCCCCACCGAACCCGGCAATGGCGCCACCGAGGATCACGTTGAGGTAGCGGGTGCGGTAGACATTCACCCCGAGCGTGTCTGCGGCAGCCGGGTGTTCGCCGACGGCGCGCGCTCGCAGACCCCAGCGAGTGCGGAACAGCAGGATCGTCAGCAGGGCCACGAAGACAAACGAGCCGAGCACAAAGATGTTGTGTTTGAACAAGACTGGCCCAAAGAAGGGAATCTTGGTCAAGAGTGGGATCTCGATGGCCTTGAAGATTGGGGCCTGGTTGAGCTGCGGATTGTCGGCGAGCCAGCGCAGGGCCAGGAAGGCCGTCATTCCACCGACGAATATCGTGATCACGACGCCGACGATGATCTGATCGACGACGTATCTGATGGCAAGCACGGCAAGCACCCAGGCGAGAAGCATCCCGGTGAGGATCGCGGCGCCGACTCCGATCCAGTTGCCGAGGGGAGCGCCGAGGATCAGGGCCTGGTCCGTTTGAGTCAGTGGTGATGCCACCACCACGGCAACGAAAGCGCCGGCCAAGAGCTGACCCTCGATCGCGATGTTGATGACCGCAACCCGCTCAGACATCACCCCCGCAAGGGCACCGAGGGTGATCGGGGCAGATCGGACGATTGTCTGGTTCATCATGCCGACAAAGCTGAACTGGCCGAGGGAGCTCTGCGCCGTGGCCCAGGCCAAAAAGGCGAAGATGAAGAGTGTCAGGCCGACACCGAGAACGATGTTGGTCGCCTTACCGAATCCCCTCGACAGTTGGATTCCACCGAGGACGGCGAGCACGGCACCGACTATCAGCGTGGTCCGCCCTGCCGACAATGTCAGATCGGGCGCAGACGGATCGGTGGGGCGGGCCAGCTTGAAGGTGAAGTTCCCGAGATCGACACTCCACCGGTAGAAGAGGAGCAACACAAGGGCGGCAAGGAAAAGATACGTGAAACCGAGGTAGCGCGACCGTCGGATCTCCGCCGGCGTCCGTATCAGAACCTCGGGCGTGCCCGGGGCCGCGGTGGCGGCGGTCATGTGCCCCACCCCTTCGTCAGCTGACCGATTTCCTCACCCGTCTTCACGCGGAATATCGCCCGGATGAGCGCCGGCGCCGCAATGAATACGACCACGAGCGCCTGGATCACGGAGATCAGATCGATTGGAATGTCAGTGGCGACTTGCATCTCCAAACCGCCGGCCCGTAGTGCGCCGAAGAGGAACCCGGCGGCGACGACTCCAGCTGGGTGGGATCTACCCAGTAACGCGAGAGAAATCGCGTCGAAGCCGATTCCGGCGGCGAACCCGGGGGTGGCTCGATACAGAACGCCGTTGATCTGGCTCATCCCGGCGAGGCCGGCAAGTGCACCGCTCAGCGCCATGACCGATGTGTAGAGCCAGGTGACCCTCATGCCCGCGTAAGAGGCCGCATCGGGGTTGAATCCGACAGCCCTGAACTCGAACCCCAGGGTCGACTTGAAGAGGATCCAATAGACGATGTAGGCAACCACGAGGGCCAAGACGATGCCGAGGTGGAGGCGAAGGTCGGTTCGGTCGAGGAAACCAAGCAAACGGGGCAACCGCGCCGACCCGAGCACATCACGGGACACGGGATCGTTGCGCCCCGGTGCCTGGAAGAACGTCGTATTCAGCATCCATATCACGGCAAGACCCGCAATGGAGTTCAGCATGATGGTCGTGATGACTTCGTGAGCTCCGGTACGAGCTCGCAGCAGGCCCGCAATGCCCCCCCAGATTCCTCCTCCCACAATTGCGCCGATGACGACAAGAGGCAGGTGGAAGACGATGGGCAACGAGAACTTGATGCCGACGAGTACGGCCGCCATGCCGCCTATCAGCATCTGGCCTTCTGCGCCGATATTGAACAGCCCGGCCTTGAAACCGATCGCTACCGATAGGCCGGCCAGAATGAGCGGAGCAGAGAATACAAGCGTCTCCGAGGTGGCGGTGAGCGACCCAAACGACCCGACGAGCAAGGCCCACATCGCAGACCGAGCCTGCGCAAGCGAATCCCCAAGTGCCGACAGCGAGAACTCACGCCACAGATCGATGTCCGAGACAATGATGATGATCACACTGACGACCAATGCCGCCAGCACGGCCAAAGCCGGGACCAAAACTGCAGCCCGCCAGTCGACATTGACCCCTGTCAGGTCATCCAAGAATGCACCGAAGCCTGACTGTTCCTTGTCCTCGGTTTCGGGCGGGCGGCCGCTCATGAGGCTCCTGCCATTGACAGTCCGATCTCGGCTGCGGTGACGGTCCCACCTTCGTACTCGGCAACGATGCGGCCGTCGAACATCACCAGGATTCGGTCCGAGAGCGCCATGACCTCATCGAGCTCAGTCGAGACAATCAACAGCGCCGACCCCTCGTCTCGCTCTTCCACGATTCGCTCGTGGATGTACTCGATGGACCCAACATCGATGCCGCGGGTCGGCTGCGAGGCGATGACGAGCTTCACGTCTCGCCCAAATTCGCGAGCGACGATCACTTTTTGCTGATTGCCGCCGGACAACGAGCTGGCCGGGATCTCCGTACCAGGCGTACGGACGTCATATTGCTCGACCAGCTCTTCTGCCTTCTTCCGCGCCGCTTTCCAATCCATCTTGATGCCGGCTGAATATGGCTCGTCGTAGTAGCCGTCGAGCACGATGTTCTCCGTGATCGTGAACGGCATAACGAGCCCGCTGCGCTGCCGATCCTCCGGGACGTGGGCCACCGAATGTTCGTGGATCTGGCGGGGGGTGGCGTGAGTGACGTCTGTTCCCCGAATCATGACCGAACCGGATGCGACGCTCCGCAGACCGGTCAGCGACTCAACGAGCTCGGTCTGGCCATTGCCTTGCACGCCGGCGACACCGACAATTTCGCCGGCGTGGACCGTGAATGAGATGCCTTCCACCGCCGGATGGTCGCGATCGTCGAGCACGATGAGGTCGGTCACCTCGAGAACTGGGTCGCCCGGGGTGGACTTGGCCTTGTCAACTACCAACTCGACGGGTCGGCCCACCATCATCTCGGCAAGTCCCTCTTCGTTGGTCGCTTCCGGCGTGGCCTCGCCGACCATGGCGCCACGCCGCAGGACTGCAATGCGGTCGCACACCTCCAAGACTTCTTTCAGCTTGTGGGTGATGAAGATGATCGCCTTGCCCGAATCCTTGAGCCCGTTGAGGATCCCGAAGAACTCTTCGACCTCCTGCGGAGTCAGCACCGCAGTCGGCTCGTCGAAGATCAGGAACTCGGCGTGACGGAAAAGAACCTTGATGATCTCGACACGCTGTTGAATGCCGACGGGAATGTCCTCGATGATGGCGTCGGGATCGACTTCGAGGCCGTACTCCTTGGAAATCTGTCGAACGTCCTGTTTGGCCTTGGCGATGTCGAGAAAGCCTCCGGCGCCTTTGGTGGGCTCAACGCCGAGCACCACGTTCTCTGTCACGCTGAACACAGGGACCAGCATGAAGTGCTGGTGGACCATGCCGATGCCAGCCGCAATGGCGTCGCCGGGCCCGTTGAAGGTTTTGACCTCGCCGTCGATGATGATTTCACCCTCGTCGGCGTTGTAGAGGCCGTAGAGGATGTTCATCAGCGTGGTTTTGCCTGCGCCGTTCTCTCCCAGCAGGCCGAGGATCTCGCCCGAGCTGACCTTGAGGTCCACCTGGTCGTTGGCAAGCACGCCCGGGAATCGTTTGGTGATGCCCTTCAACTCGAGCGTCGCCACAGGTGAGGCCCTCCTTAGCTGCTGCTTGCCAGGCGGCAGCCTAGACAGCGCGCGGGCGGCCATGTCGAGCCGACCCACGAAAAAGCGAGGAGGGCCCCGCAGGGCCCTCCTCGTCACTCGAATTGCTTAGTTCTGTCTAGCCGTCAGCCGGAACCAGTGAGTCCAGGTAAGCCTGGATGCTGCCGTTGGCAGCAATGCCTGCGGCAATCGCATCGATTTCGGCCTGAAGCTCCGCCGATACCATGTCGGCGTTCGCCTGGAGCGCGGCAAGGCCCACGCCACCGTTGGCGAGCGTGCCGTTGAACAGGTTGCCGACGGCGTCGAGAACCAGAACGTTGTTGATCGTGTTGAACACAGCAACGTCGATGTTCTTCAGCACTGACGTGAGGATCACGTCGCTGTACTGCGACGCCGTGTTGTTCCAGTCAGCGTCCACTCCGATGATCAGACATGAACCGGTGTCTTGGCAAAGCGCCGCAGAACCAAGTCCTACAGGACCGGCGACCGGCAGCACAATGTCTGCACCGTTGTCGACCAGCGTCTGCGCGAACGAACGGCCGTCATCGAGGCTGTCGAAGTTACCGGTGAACAGGCCTTCCATCGTTTCGACGTCCCACCCAAGCGCCGAAACGCTCGTGCCGTTGACGTCGTTGTAATGCGCAACGCCCCTCACGAAACCATCCATGAAGATGGTCACCGGCGGAATGTTGATGCCGCCGAATGTGCCCACGGTTCCAGTCTGAGTGGCGCCGGCAGCCATGTAACCAGCGAGGAAAGCAGCCTCATCGGTCTGGAATACCAGGCCACGCAAGTTGGTGTAGTCAGAGAGCAGGTTGCCATCGGCATCGGCCCATGGGGGGAACGGTCCGGGAGCCTGGTCGACGATTGCGAACTTCTGGTTCGGATTGTCGACGGCTGCAGCTGCGGTGTCATCCGCCAGCAGGAAGCCGACGGTGATGACGACATCACAGCCCTGCTGGATGAAGGCATCGATGTTCGGGCGGTACTCAGTGGCGTCAGCCGATTCGAGGAACTCGATCGACACGCCATCTAGCTCTGCCTCGGCTTGCTGGGCACCTGCCCATGCTGAAGCGTTGAAGCTGGCGTCGTCGATGCCGCCGGTGTCAGACACCTGGCAGGCTAGGACTTCCTTGCCTGGAGGCGGTGGCGGCAGCGTGGTCGGAGTGGCCGTGGTTGTCGGCGCTGCGGTTGTGGTCGCTTCCGTTGTGGTGGGAGCGTCCGTACCCGGAGACGCAGTCGTCGTTGGAGCCGGATCGTCCTCAGCACATGCTGCGACTACCAGCGCGAACGCGAAGAGGAGTGCCAACAAGGCGCCCCGCTTCCTGAAAACAGAGATCATTTAGGGAATCCCTTCGTTGCTCAAGCAAACGCCCGCAAATGTCTGCGAGCACATCTGCAGTCTAGCTGGGGGTACGAGGCGAAGATCTAGTTGCCGCAGGTCAGGGCAGTTTCGCGTTCCGCAGAGAGACCGACGCCCGCCGCGAGCCTGAGCCTGACCGCGGGCCTAGGCGTCGCTCGAGTCGGCCAGCTCTACCGGAGGGGTGTCCGGGGTCTCGATCGGGTTGAAGCTGAGGAGCGTCTCGTCGTCGGAGTCAACATCGATGAGGATCGTCGAGCCGGCTGCGAACTCCTGGTGCAACACCCGTTCGGACAGCGGATCCTCGAGCAGCTGCTGGATGGCCCTGCGCAGCGGCCTGGCGCCAAGCTGCGCGTCGTAGCCCTTGTTGGCGAGCCTCTCCTTCGCCTCTTCGGTGAGGACGATGTCGAGGCCTTTGGACGCCAGCTGCTCGCGCACCCGTTTCAGCAGTAGGTCGACGATCTGCTTCACCTCGTCGATGGTGAGCTCGTGGAAGACGATTATCTCGTCGATCCGGTTCAAGAACTCGGGACGGAAGTGACCCTTGAGGGCCTCCAGTGCCTTGTCCTTGATCTGCGTGTAGTTGAGCTCCTCGCTCTCCTGGGAAAACCCGAGCTTCTTCTTGCGAAGCTCCGCAGTTCCGAGGTTCGAGGTCATGATGATCACGGTGTTCTTGAAGTCAACGCTGCGGCCCTGTGAGTCGGTCAGGCGACCGTCCTCGAGGATCTGGAGGAGGATGTTGAACACGTCCGGGTGGGCCTTCTCGATCTCGTCGAAGAGCACAACTGAGAACGGCTTGCGGCGCACGGCTTCGGTGAGCTGGCCACCCTCGTCGTAACCGACATAGCCGGGGGGCGAGCCGACAAGGCGGCTTACGGCATGTTTCTCCATGTACTCGGACATGTCGATCTGGATGAGAGCGTTCTCGTCGCCGAACAAGAAGTCGGCAAGGGACTTGGCCGATTCGGTTTTACCCACTCCCGATGGGCCGAGGAAGATGAATGAGCCTGCCGGACGCTTCGGGTCGGCGAGTCCGGCCCTGGTGCGGCGAATCGAACGGGACACGGACACGATGGCGTCGTGCTGGCCGATGATCCTCTTGTGCAGCTCGTCCTCCATGTTGAGAAGCTTGGTGGTCTCCTCTTCGGTGAGCCGGTGCACGGGAATGCCCGTCCACTGGGCAAGAACCTCGGCGATCTCCTCTTCGTCGATCGTCGAGCGGTACCCGTCGCCTTCGGGAAGGCTGGATTCCTGGTCGTTGCGCTCCGTGATCATGGTGCGCTCTTGGTCTCGCAGTTGAGCGGCACGTTCGTATTGCTGTGCTTGGACGGCCTCACGCTTGTCGGCGCGAACCTGCTCGAGACGATCGATGGTCTCGCGAAGCTCGGCCGGGATGTTGGTGCGCTTGAGGCGCATCCGGCTGCCCGCCTCGTCAATGAGGTCGATGGCCTTGTCTGGCAGGAACCTGTCTGAGATATAGCGGTCGGCGAGGTTTGCTGCGTTGACGAGGGCCTGGTCCGTAAAGCTGACCTGATGGTGGTCCTCATAACGGTCGCGCAGGCCTTCGAGAATCTTGATCGTGTCGGCGACGGTCGGCTCGTCCACCTGGATCGGCTGGAAACGGCGCTCCAGGGCAGAGTCCTTCTCGAGATACTTGCGATATTCCTCGAGGGTGGTGGCACCAACGGTCTGCAACTCACCTCGGGCCAGCATTGGCTTGAGGATGCTCGCAGCGTCGATGGCGCCTTCGGCCGCACCGGCCCCGACCAGCGTGTGGATTTCGTCGATGAAGAGGATGATGTCGCCACGGGTGCGAATCTCCTTGAGAACCTTCTTGAGGCGCTCTTCGAAGTCGCCGCGGTAGCGAGAGCCGGCGACAAGCGCGCCGAGGTCGAGCGTGTAGAGGTGCTTGTTGGCGAGCGTGTCCGGGACGTCTGCTGCGACGATCTTCTGGGCAAGACCTTCGACGATGGCTGTCTTGCCAACGCCGGGCTCGCCGATGAGGACGGGGTTGTTCTTCGTACGACGTGACAAGACCTGCATCACTCGCTGGATCTCATTCATCCGCCCGATTACCGGATCGAGAGTCCGATCGCGGGCAAGTTGGGTGAGGTTGCGGCCGAATTGATCAAGGACCGTGGAGCCGCTTGCCGAACCTTCGCCACCACTTGATCCGCGTGATCCCGATGAACTCTCCCGGCTGCTCCCGCCGGAAGGTCCCTCTTCCCCCGAGGAACCCGAGAGGAGCTGGATGACCGTTTGGCGGACCTTGTGAAGCTCTGCGCCGAGCTTCTGCAGCACTTGGGCTGCGACCCCTTCGCCTTCGCGAATGAGGCCGAGGAGGATGTGCTCTGTTCCGATGTAGTTGTGGCCGAGCTGGAGCGCTTCGCGCAGCGACAGCTCGAGAACCTTCTTGGCGCGAGGTGTGAAGGGGATGTGGCCGCTGGGGGCCTGGCTGCCCTGGCCGATGATCTCGATGACTTTGGCTCGGACCGAGTCGAGGTCGATCCCGAGGGATTCGAGGCCACGGGCAGCAACGCCCTCGCCCTCGTGAATGAGTCCGAGCAGGATGTGCTCGGTCCCGATGTAGTTGTGATTGAGGAGGCGAGCCTCCTCCTGAGCGAGAACTACAACTCGTCTGGCTCTGTCAGTAAACCGTTCAAACACGTCGTCTCAATTCCCAAAAACGCTCGGCGCCCTTGTGGTGGCGCCTCGCCGAGTATAGCCCTGGGCGCCTGTCTAGTAAGAGAACCGTGCAGTTGCCTCAATTGGTTACGTAGCCGCCGTTTCGGGTGGATTTCCCTCGTCGGCCTCTCAGGCAAACAAGGAAACACCACTACTTGTTCCATCGGTTGGGTCTATAGGTCAACCTAAGCCCCTACCGGGGAATCCCGAAAGATTCGAATGCCCTTGGTGGAGCTACCATTCGGCCCATGAAGTCCCGGTCTCTACGTGATCTCGTGCCGATTCCGGCTGTTTGGGACCGCATGGAGCGTGTCGAACACCGCCTTGTCGAGGTGACGACCACATCCAATGACTTCCTCACCGAAATTGCCCAGCATTTGGTTCGGGCAGGCGGAAAGCGTTACCGGCCGTTGTTGGCGCAGGTTGCAGGGGAACTGGGTCCCGAGGTCGACGGCGGAGGGCCTGTAGAGGCCGGCGTCGCCGTGGAGCTGGTTCACATTGGATCGCTCTATCACGATGACGTCATCGACGAGGCGGAGACTCGACGGGGGTCCGTGTCCGTCAATGCCAACTGGGACAACACAGCCGCGATCCTGGGCGGCGACTATCTGCTCGCCAAAGCTTCCGAAGTGGCCGCTCCCTTGGGTGAGGAAGCGGTCACGCTGATTGCGCAGACTTATGCGGCGTTGTGCGAGGGTCAGGTGTTGGAGCTTCAGCTCGAAGGCGACATCCAGCACGGTCCGGACGACTATCTCAGGGTCATCGGCGGCAAGACGGCGTCGCTTATTCGGACTTCTGCCCGACTCGGGGCGCTGACGTCCGGCGCCAGCCGTGATGAGGTCGAAGCTATTTCAGAGTGGGCGTGGGAAGTCGGCATCGTCTTCCAAATGGCCGACGATGTGCTCGATCTGGTCGCAGATGAGTCGTTCATCGGGAAGCCGGCCGGCTCAGACATCGGAGAAGGCACCTACACGTTGCCGGTTCTGTATGCGGCCGATGGGCCGCACGGCGCCGAGATTGCCGACTTGCTTGCGGGAGCGGCACCCACTGAACGAGCTGCGATTGACCGCGTCATCGAGCTGACACTCGAAGGCGGATACGTCGACCAGGTTGTCGGCGAGGCGTCCGAGCGATTGCGCCTGGCTGAGAAGGCGAGCTCACGGCTGCCCGACAACGAGCTGCGGCCGATCCTGCGCAGCCTGGAGAGCTATCTCACAGATCGGGTTACCGCGGCACGCAGCTGAGTCGGGCAAACCGCTAGCTGGGCTTGATCAAAACCCGCAATAAGGCGCCGATTTCGAGGTGATTCTCCAGCGGGTGTCTCAGTGGCATGTCTGAGTGCACTTGGTAGTGGTTGCGTCTTCCCACCTTCTCGTGGGAGAGGTATCCGGCATCCTCCAACTCAGCGACGATTCGCTGCGTTGCACGTTCAGTGATCCCTACCTTTGCTGCGACGTCACGGAGCCTCACGTTCGGATCGTCGGCGATGCAGACCAGGACATGCGAGTGATTGCTCAGGAAGGTCCATCCACTTGATCCCGACGTAGTCCTCATGACATGTGTCCTCCGGTCAGTGATCCTTTGTCTTTTCTACGAAATCCACCCAATCAACCTGCCCGAGTCGTCGACAACGGGAACAGGCGCTCCTTCGAGAAATGCTCTCAACTCTCGCGCCGCGTCGACCGGTTCGGCGGCGCCAATGGAAACAGGACGCTCCATGACCGAACCGATCTGCACATCGGGCGCTACGTCGCGTAGAACCTTCATTCGCACGACGCCGACGAGGCGACCTTCTTCGGCGACGGGAACAACGGGTCGGTCGGACAAGTTGAGTGCATCCCCGGCCGCCATGTGCGGGCCGAATACGAGTCCTTGATCTCCCGCCTCGTGGAAGGCACGGCGGGGCGAGTGGCGCACGACGACGGCTCCGGCTGGGGCCCGCACAGCCAGCCGGTGACCTGGGCCGAAGAACTGGCGTTGGAGCCACGAGCCACCTGGCGCCCCGACAACGAGAAGGGCGTCCGGCTCCAGCGAGTCGAGAATTGCTTGGGCCCCCGGCGCCCCGAGCAACTTGGCGCGCGAAGCAGGGTGGGTCGCACTCAATCGATCGAGGCGCAGGGAAACGGGCCCCCTCTCAGCGGGGTCTCGATATACCGAGACGAAGGTTGCCGTGACGGCCAATGCGTCGGCGAGTCCGCAAGCCACAGTGGCGGCGAGGTCCGAGTGGGGGCCTCCGCCGATGGCGGCAGCAACTGAGCCAACTTGCGCCAAGTCCAAATCGACCGGCACCGCAACAGAAACGAGGTCGAAGCTGGGCAAGCGCCGTGTTACGAGGAGGTCGACGCGCTCGTCGACGCACGTTTCGGACCAGTTGCGCCCGGCCGCCACCACGGCATCTGACCCGAGGGCGGCCGCCAACTCGCGACAGCCGGCCCCGCGGGACCACGCTACGCGCATCTGATGGTGAGCGCCGACATCAGGCGCTTCGACCGAGTCCGAGATCATTGCCCCCCCAGCAAGTCAAGAATACACGTCACTTCTATCGTGTATTGCAAATCGTGTCAATGCTCCCGGCTCACCCGGAGCCGGGTCTCGCCAGGCCATGGTTTTGGATCCAGTGATGAAGCGCTGCCAGATCTAGGTCCCTGAGTATTTCCCAGTTGCGTTCGCCGGGCCTCCATTCGAACGGGGTGCCCGACGGCAGGTGGAAGAGAACCTCTTGATTTGGGTCGCCGTTGATGCGCCATCCATCTTCGTGGAGCAAGCGGTGGTGGTGGCCGCACAGCGTGATGAGATTGTCGAGATCGGTCGGGCCGCCCCGAGCCCAGTGGATGATGTGGTGGATCTGGGTCCAGTACGTGCGGCCGCAGCCTGGAAAGCGACATCCGCCGTCCCGCTCCCTTGCGAGGCGGCGCAGCCAGGGCGGAATAGTGCGCTGGACTCGCCCCACTCCGAGGACGCCATCCTCATCGCGGGTAACGAGCTGGACACGTCCGTCGCAGCACATCCGGCGGATCGCCTCCATCGGCACTTCGCATGCGAATTCGGCGGATCCGACAGCGCCTGGCGAAACGAGCTTCTCGGCGTCTGCGTGAATCACCACCGTTGCGACATCCGTGTTCGAGTGATTGGCCAGGGCGTTCGACGCCATCTCGACTAGGGCATCCGCCATGCGATGTTCCGGGTGCCGTGGCAGCTCGTAACCGGGCTCTTCCGGAGCGTTCCAGGCCAGAAGCTGGATTGCCTTGTCGACGATCAGCCCGTCTTGGCTTGGAATCTCACCGGAGAACGAGTACTTCATCTCATCGTGGTCGAAGAACCCCTCGTACCAGCGTTCTGAGCGGGTCTGTTTGACCCGCTCGCGGGAAACTGTGCGCAGGGAGCGAGCTGCCTCAGCCAGATCGTCCGCCGTGTCATGGACGGCGGCTGCGACGACCGCGGCCTCATCGTCGGGTTCGAGGTACTTCATCAGCTCATGAAGCTGGTCGAGGTTCAGGTCGCCGGACGCCAGTTTGCGCCGTGTCTCCGGGTAGTCGCGGAGCTTGCGGGCGAGCCTCGTCCAGCGGCGGGCGGTTCGGCTGTGGATCTTAAGGTTGCCGACCAGCCATTCGTCGGTGGCCTGGGCGCCGTCGGCCCAGTAGGTCCCGTCTTCGTCGGCTTCCGAGGCGGCGGTCAGGATCTCAGCAACTGCCGCAGACATGAGACGCTGCGCGCTGTGGATGCGGTCTTTGAGAGCGGCGTTGCGGGCAACAGCCTCGGCGCTGTATCGGTCCGGGTTGTGATCTTCGACTGGCTGTGGCATCTCGGCCATCTCGTTCCCAAACTTCGTATTCGCTTTGCACCGTTTGGGTCGGTTCGCCAGTCCGACAATGTCAAGTTATCAAGGGGGTGTGACAGATTCCGCCGATCTGCCTGTGAACTTGGGACTTCGTGACCTCCTAACCACACCGCAATCCCAACCCACCGGATTGGCACCGCCGATCTCGAGAAGCTCCACCCGCACAATTTCCGCTGCCACCTCAGAGGCGGTAAGGCCGCCCTCTACCCCCTCCCGAGGTCCGAATAGTGAGCTGAAACAGATGCTCGGCTCGCAGACGTCTCGATCACCATCCAGGCACGGAGGTCGCAGTGGTTGCCGTACCGACCAGCAATCCGACTTCCTTGCCGGTGTCGCGAATCTCGGCGCATTCCGGAATCGGGTGGTCGAGGAGCCGCTCTGCGAAGCGATCAAGATCAGCGTTGTGGCCGACCACATCAACGCCGCACTTCCCACCTAGTACCACAAGGAGCGCTGGGCAACCCAGGAGCACTGCCTGCCTCTCCTCATCACGGACCTGCAATCACCCACCTGCGGATGTTCGCGCAGCACGGGTCGCAATGGGATAACTAGCAAGAGTGACGCCAGCTGACATCCAGCTTGCGTTTCGCCAGCAATTCGACCCACCGTCGCCCGCCGGATTGTCCAAACACCACGCGCAAACGCCACCCGCGCCCCCTTTCGCAACGCCCTACGGGCGTCTGTTCCCCCGACGCGGGAACCAACAAGAACAGCGCCCCGCCACGCCATCACCACCATC
>JAHEJX010000133.1:6187-7501 GCA_024638645.1 Actinomycetes bacterium | reverse complement strand
CATCGAGGGCCTCCTCGCCTCGACAAAAATGACACCCCGAGTCTCACACTCGGGACACCAAGAGCGGGGAGGCCCCGCTCTTCATGGCATCACGTCGAGGGGCGGCGCTCCGCTTGAAGGGTCGCTACCCAGTGTGGCGGTCGGTCTCAGTCGGGAGTTGCCTCGGAGGCTCCCGCATTCGGGGCTGGATGCCCTAGCGACGGCGATTCCGGTATTGGCCACGGAGTTGCCTGCTGCCTTCCACATAGGGGGTGATGTCGGGAACCTTGGTGAGGGAGACGCCGTGCAAAGGGATCCGATGGGACTGCAGCCCGACAATGGCTCTATCGATCTCGATCACCGCCACCCAATCGTCGCCAGCGGCGAACATCTCGGCGGGGTGCGGGACGTCGTCGATGAGTAACTCCGAGCTCGCCCACTTGGGGATGGGTCGTCCGTCGATGTCGATGTGGCGCTTGATCGCCCATTGATGGGATTCCTCCAGTGCCAGATCTTCGGGTCGAGGAGCCTGGCGATACCAAAGCTCACGGGTGAGTTCCCGGCGGAGGCGATCCAATTCAACATCACCGGGTCGTTCCGGTCGTTTCCACATTGTGTTCACCCGCAGGTGCGGTCCATTGGTTGGATCCCCATACATGAGTTCGAGGTGGGTCAGCATTGACCCGGACTGTCCGTGTCCTCCCAGGGACCGCTGACCCGCCCAGTCTGTCAAACCAAACAGCGGGCCCGCTTCATGTGCCAGGCGGATCAGTTGCTCGGCTTCAAGACGCTCAGCTCGGGTCGGGCTGACCGTGCGAACCAGATCAATCCATAGGCCGTGTCGCCCGTTTTGGAGCAGTGCCGTCGACAGGAAGAACAGCCACACCATCAGCAACCACCCAACGGTCACCAGCAGCCACGCCCAGCCGAGAGTCACGCTCAGAACGACCCCCAAGCTGACTCCGACAAGGGTCGCCACAAACCAGGTGGCCGGCACTGGGTGCGCAGTCCGATGCACCAACAGCACCCGCATCACCCTGGCCGGCCAGCTCCACCACGACGGCCCACGATCGGCCCCCACCCAGAGCGAGGCCGACGATCCTGCCGGCCATTCATGCCCATTCGGGCAGCGCAACGTCGATGGGGGAGCTTGGCCATCGAACAGCCAACCTCTCAACCGCGCCAACCGGGTCGGCGTAGCGGCGACCTGCCCCTCCGACCCACAAGCCCGACATAGGCCACCACCAACCGTCGTGAACCACACGGCTCGACTGCGTGATCGCATCCACGCAGTATGCCAGTCACACCCAGATCACCCGCTATGCGCGATAACGA
>JAHEJX010000133.1:5234-6177 GCA_024638645.1 Actinomycetes bacterium | reverse complement strand
CCGACTGGAGGTGTATATGGCGTTCCGGAAAGGGCGCAAGACCAGGCGCGCCAAGAAGAAAGGGGCTGCCAAGGAGTTCCGGATGCGACTGCGGGAGCGGAGGGAGGCGTTCGGGCCACAACTCTCCCGCGAGACGGATCGCCACCCGTGGGGCGGCGGCTAGTTCAGCCCCACCATATTCGACAACCGCCGGCACCGGCCTCGTCTCCATCGGCAGCGCGGCTGGGTGCGGAGCTTGCCTGGTAGACGGCGGGTCACACGTTGTGGCACGAGTCGCCAGCTCGATCTTCAAGACGGTCGACGAGATTGTGGGTCGCTAGTTCCAAACCGCACCGACCACCAGATATGCGTCATAACGAGCACGACAACGACCCGAGCAGAACGGCACATCGTGCTCGGGTCGGTCAGCTGCCTGCCAATCCGAAGAAGACCACGATTGCACGACCCAGCCTGACCATGTCTTCATCGGCGAGACGTCCAACTCGTTCGCCGAGCTTTGAGCGTGGGACGGTGGTGATCTTGTCCACCATCAAGCTGCAGGGCATCCGCAGGCCGTTCTGATCGTCAGGCACCACCGGGAGCCGAATCAGCGGTGCCTCGGTCGGATCGGTGGTGAAGGCGCACACCGTCACCGAACCGGTCGCATCGAAGCGGTCGTCTTGGATGATCACGACCGGACGCGGCTTGCCGGTGTAGCCGCTGCCGGCGGCAGCTGTCCAGATCTCGGCGCGTCTCACGCGTCGTCGAGGCTTACGGCATCGATGAACGCTTGATCGTCGGCTGCGTCTTCGCTGCCGGCGACTGCTGCTGATTGACGGTGTGCTTCCGCCGCGAAGCCGGGGGCGCGAACGTCGGCGACCCACATTTGGATGGGGCGCATGCCTTGGGCGCGCATCCGCTGTCGGTAGTTGCGGACGCGTTGGGTGACGGATGGATCTTCGTG
>JAHEJX010000133.1:0-5224 GCA_024638645.1 Actinomycetes bacterium | reverse complement strand
GTGGTGTGGCCATGTGACGATGTTACATGTAACGGTTCATCCTGGGAACCCCGATCAGCTGATAGCGGGCGAGAACGATCACGGCGGCAGACAGCGCCGACCGGCACCTCGAGCGCTACCTGCGAGGTCCGGATGTGCCACGGACCGCGGCCACGGGGGTCCCCGGTTGTGCGTGTGACGTTGGTGGGTTACTCCGGGTCGGGGGGTGTGTAGCGCCAGGCTCGCACGGTGAACGGCGCTCCGCCGGTGCCGTAGCAGCAGGTGTCTCCCCAGGCGATGACTCCGGTACCTGTCCAGATTGCGTAGCGGTCGGTGCCGTTGCCATCGATGCGGGCGACGGTCCAGCTGTCGGTTGCCGGATCGTAGATGGCGTCTGTTCCACACCAGTCGAAGGCGAGTACCCGCTGCTCGAGGATTAGGGGTTCGGGTGCGGCTTCGCACCCGTGCAGCGGCGTAGGGGCGATATCCATCCATTCGCCGGCGGCAGCGTTGAAGGCAACGGTGCGGCCATCTGATCCGGAGTCTGTCCAGGCGACGAGGAGCCCGCCGGCCCAGGCGGTGAGTTCTGGTCGTGCCCCGATGTTGTACGACTCGGTCGACAGCCCGACCTCGGGGAGGGACTGCCAGCTTGCTGCGGCGCGGTCGAGTTGGGCGAGAACCAGCGGCACCGGGGCCGGGTAGTCGTTGGTCTTGGCGCCGACTGCGTAGAGGTCGGTGCCGCTCCACCTCAGGACACCTCGATCGACGTCGAGCGGTGGTCCGGGCAGCACGCGCCATTCGTCGCCGACGGGGTCGTACGACGCCACCTCATTGGTGGCGACGTGCCAGACGACGAACAGCTCACCGGTCCAGACCGACGAGACAAGGCCGGCGCTATCGGTGCCCGCTGGTGGGCTCACCGACACCGGTGGTGGGGCGATCAGCTGCCAGCTGTCCGTGCCCGGGTTGTATGCGGCGCCATCGGCTTGTCCCACTCCACCGACGATGAGCATTCCGTCACCGGTCCATGCAGCTTGGTGATAGCGGCGGCCTGACAGTGGCGACGGTGAGATGGTGCGCCACGTGTCGGTGCTCGGGTCGTAGCCTGCGCCGTCAGCGAACACGGTGCTCGCGTTCTCGTCGGCTTCCCCGCCCCACACGATCATCTCGGTGCCCGTCCAGATGACGGAATGGCCGCCCCTTGGAGCCAACGGTCCCACATCGAAACCGACGCTGTCGCTCTCCTCAATAGTGGGCTGCGTCGTGGTCGTGGTCGTGGTCGTGGTCGTGGTGTTTGTCCATGCGAACGAGTCGAGGATGCGCCAGGCCTGAGTCTGGGTTACGTCGTCGACGCCATCTCCGGAGGCAACAAAGACCTGGACCTGGCGGCCGTCGAGTGCAAAGACGCCGAAGTGGAAGTCGAGGTCCACTCGTCCTGAGCAGGTCTGAGCATCGATCGGTGCGTCACCTGCGCCTGGGGCGGGAAGGAAGCTGCTGGTCCCGAACGCAGCCGGCCATGGATCCCCGGTTCCCTGGTTGCCGAGGATGATCGAGATCAGGACATCGTCAGAGCCGAGATCCAAGAGCGCGTTCAGGGGTACGTGGGGACACTCGGCGCCGCCGGGTCGAAGCGGATACGTTCCCAGCGACAGCACTTCCTCGATTCCCTGGGGTGGCGAGGTGAGCGCGGGGGCCAGGATCTCGTCGGACCGATACCAGTCTGCGGGGTAGGTGATCTCGAAGCCATGCTCCTCGCTCACGAACCGGATGTCTCGAGCCGTGGTTGGAATCGTCGTGGTAGTCGACGGAGACACGGTTGTTGACGACGAAGTATCGATGCCGGCCTGAGGGGAGCCGCCTCCCCTCATCAGCACAGCGATGCCGCCTACCGTGCCGAGCGTCACCGCTGCGGCCACGGCTACGACCAACCAAGTGCGCCGGGTTGGTCGAGGCGCATCGGGAATCGGACCCTCAGCGATGGACGCGCCCAGCTGTTGGGCGGCGCGGCGCAGAGTCTCATCAACGTCCATGCCGATCCTCGCTCGAGGTCGTTAGTCGCCCGGCCAGCGTGCCTCGCGCACGCTCCAGGTGTGTCTTCACCGTCTCCTCACTGCAGCCGAGTATCTCCGCAACCTCGCGCCGGGGAAGGTCAGCAAAGTACGTGAGCGCCACAACTTGCGCTTGCCGACGAGGCAATCGGCGGACCTCTCTCCAAACATCCATGCCATCGTCGAGGTCTGTGGAAATAGCGCGACGCGCATGCGAGTTGAGTCGAAGCAAAGCCTTGGCTTCGGCCGAGCTACGTCGAAACGTGGAGACGGACCGGTTCGCCACAACCCGCCGCACCCAAGCACCGGGATTGTCGAGCCGGCCCACCCGTTCCCAATGCCGGAAGGTCGCCAGGAAGGCTTCCTGGGTTAGTTCCTCGGCCACGGGCCGACTCCGAGTGAGAACCATCGCAAGTCCGAGGACAGCCCGATACTCACGACGGAAGAAAGCATCGAAGCTCTCTACCCCGCGGACTACCGGAATGTCTTCCACTCGTACCAACTCACTCAACGCGGACACGACCACACCTAGTTAATCGCATCAGCGCCCCATCTCGGGGGACAAGGACCAAGCCACGGGCACGCCTGAGCACGTTCGAGGCGACGGCTGCGGGCATCGACTCAGCGCGGCGCCCATCAGGGAAGAGCGCCGATCACCAAATCCGGTACACGAACGAGCATTCCACGGAGTGCCCGCTATCGGCACCTACAGGATCGGTTGCGGATGAGGACGCCAAAACCGATCTGGGCCGCGATCGTGTGGAAACACGGTTTTAGCGACGCATCCTGCGTCGGATACCCAGAGCACTGCCGATGAAGCCAACACCCGCCAGGAAGGGCAACACGTAGAGGATCCACAGCTGATAGGGGCCACCACCGAACTGATCGAACGGCGGTGGTCCATTGATGATCCACAGGTACCGATCGGTGTCACCGTGTATGAACCAGTAGAAGAAGACAGGCGACACGACAGCGATGAGCCCGAGCCCGAGCACTGCCGAGGAGATCAGATCACGCGCAAGGCCTGACCGGCCACCCGCTCGGACAGGGGTCTCGTGCTGTCTCCATCGCTCGATGTTCGCCAAGGAAGCAACTCCAAATCAGCCGCCACTGACGATAGCGAGCATCCGGCATATGCCAACCAGACGGCATCTCCAGCCGTGCTCGATTCACACATCCGCGCACCGATCCACATTTCGCGGACGTCAGATGACGATGGTGGCGCCGACGAACTCAACACTGAAAGCCTCACACCACACGAGCGCCGTGTACGCCCCTGGGACGAGTTCGGTGCCTGGCGGTAGTTCGTAGTTCTGGTCGCCGATGTTGCCCTTGAGCGCGCCGAGATGGATCGAGCCCTCCGGAAGGGAGGTCTGGTCGGGTCCCGGCACGAGGTACACCTCGAGGTCGGGACCGTTCTGGATGTCGAAGTTCTCGAAGCGGAGCACCAGCGACCCATCGGGATTCTCGAAGAGTCCTGCGTCACCGGTGCCCGAATGGCCGGCAAGGCCGACGAATTGACCGGCGCCAAGCAACACGGGCCCGGTGGGGGGAGGGGAAGCCGAGGGCTCCTCTTGGACCGGCTCGGTGGGCTGAGGTGCCTCGGACGCGGGCGGGGCTGAGCTGGTTGTGGACTCTTCTACAACTTCCGGCGTGGCAGAGGGGGCCGGGGCAGCGGGAGTGTCGTCGGCGGTGCCGAGCTGCTCGGAGATCGATGCCGAGAAGCCCTCGTCGACCACTTCGTCGACGAAGTACGGCGAGATCAGCCACCAATTGACGATCGCGAACGGCACCACCAGCACGGCAACTCTCACGACCGCGGGCACGCGGAACCGAAGCATCGCAACGAAGGCGATTGCCGCCACGGCCGTTCCGCCAAACGTGAACAGAAGGGTCCACACGTTCTCGAAGGGGGCTTCCAGGATTTCTGGCTCGAGGATTACCAGCGCCAGCATCACAACCGCGATCACCGCCCCGACGATGATCTCGAGGCGCGTGACGCGGCCGATCAGGTCGCGCACGATGGAGTCGGAGCCGCTGTCACGGCCGGTCTTGGGAGGTGTTGATGTCTGTGTCACGTGAAGAGCAAACCGCCTCGCCTGGCAATCTAATCCCCAACGCCCATTAAGAAATTCGAAACAGCTGTTTCCGATTGCCACGGCCCCCCGGCAACGAATCTGAGCATGCGGGCAGGTGATGCTGCGGAGGCCACCTTCCGGTTCGTACGTTCATGAGTAGGCGTCTGGTCGGCGACTGATGTGCCGTACTTGAAACTGGTGGTTTGGGCGGCCTGGGCGCTTAGATCTTGTGAACCTTCCAGACCAGCTCGCTGGGCCAACGCCGCGCCCACTCGGCGTCGACGAAGAAGTTGACGCCACTCGCCTCCTCGGGTGCCCTGGGTTCGCGTAGGTCGTCGACCCCGAATCCGATTTGGCGGAACAACGCCATCCAGCCTGAGATGGGTAGGCAGAAGTTGACTCCGCCGGGATCTACTTGGGCGTCGCGCCAGTCGAGGGTATGCATGCCGAAATAGGGCCGGACAAGCCGGTCGCCCACTGCGGCCCCGCTCTCGGGAGCGCAAGCCAAGACCACCGGGTGGTTGCCCAGGAACACCAGCCGCCCCCCGGGGCGCAGCAGCCGATGGGCCTCCCGGAGCCAGGCCTCTGGATCGCACCATATGGCAGCTCCATACTCACTGATGGCGAAGTCGAACGACTCGTCTGGGGCCGGTACTTCCTCGGCATTGCCGTGCCACAGAGTGAGCTCGATGCCGTGCTCGTCTGCGAGGAGGCGAGCGGTAGCCAGCTGGGCATCTGAGTTGTCGATTGCGGTGACACGTGCCCCCCGCCGGGCCATCCACGCCGAAACGTACGCCGTGCCACAGCCAAGTTCGATGGCCTCGAGGCCCGTCATATCGGCAGGTAGCAACTTCAGCTCAGCCTCGGGAACGCTCCAAATCCCCCAACTCGGCTCAGCGCGGGCCCACGCTCGTTCCCCCATTGCCACCCACTCGTGGGCCATCTCGTCCCAGTGGCGACGGTTCTCGGCCACGTGGTCGGCCAGATCCCCATCGGTAGCGGCAGGGTCTGAGCTGCTCATGACGCTCAACCTAGCGCCCAGCGACCAGACACCGGTGGGACTCTCCGGCTCCTACCGGGCGTCGTGCTGCCACGCCGAGATGACCGGCAAGTCGATGT
>JAHEJX010000132.1 GCA_024638645.1 Actinomycetes bacterium | reverse complement strand
CCGACCCGATGCGCCCGAGATCACCAAATACGGGCGATAACGACCACCTGGGAAAACCACGCCGATCGGCACCTCGGAGTGCGGGTCGGTCAGCAGCGCTTCAGCGTCCCTATGCAAAGTTCGCCGCGGTGGGTCTTGGCCTCGAGGTAACGGTCTAGGGCAGATTGCGCCGCTCGGGAATGCCGGTCCGGCTCGGACCGGAGTGGCGATGCTGCATCCGGCAGTTGGTGATCTGCGTTGCCAGCCGTTGGCGAGGCCCATGAGCGCACTCGCTCGAGACCAGCCGGACCCTGTGCAATCTCGAACACCTGACCACCCCCTGCTTGGAGCATGCCTTCTGGATCACGTCGGAGGAACCCTCGCGCTGCGCACGGCATGGTCTGTCAGCCGGTCCTGTCGACCGCGAACACCAGGGGCGGCCCTCCCCTTCCGCTGAGTACTCGGTATCGGCGTGCGTCTACCGGGGTCGGTAGACGTCTGCCCGATGGTCGATGTAGATGACTCGGACTGTTCGGCTGGCTTGATCGATCTCGTAGACGACGCGGTAGGCCCCAACTCGTGCAGAGTGAAGTCCTGCGAGATCTCCTCGTAGTGGTTTGCCGACTCGGTGTGGGTTCTCGAGGAGGGCACCAACGAGGTAGTCCAAGACGGCCAGAGCGACCTTGGCGGGGAGTCGATCAATGGCTCGGCGTGCAGTCCCGGCGACGATCAGATCCCAGGGCGCTTCTGTCACGCCGTCTTGGAGCGGAACTGGTTCCGCAGCGCCTCGATCTCGTCCTTGGTGACAACGTCACCACCGGCGATCGCTGCCCGGCCTTGCTGTATCTCGCGCATGGCCGCCGGATCCGAGAGGATCGCCAGCGTCTCTTCAATAGCCTCCAGATCGTCTGTGCTGATCACCACAGCGACCGGGCGTCCGTTTCGCGTGACGGTGACACGTTCTTGCGTGGTCACGATTTCGTCGATGACCTCTGACAGTTTGGCCTTGACTTCGGAAAGCGGAAGCGTTCTTGACATGACCAAAATTATAGTCTGACGGTGGTTCCGGTCAACCCACCCCTGACAGACCGCATCGGCCCGACCAGCCCCGATCACCAGACACGGCGCCGTAACGAGTATTCCTGCGAGTGTCCGGAAACGGCACCTTCGGCGTGCAGTTCAGTCAGAAGTGCTTCAGCGTCCCTATGCGAAGTTCGCCGCGGGTGGATTTGGCCTCGAGGTAACGGTCTAGGACATTTCGCGCCGCTCGGGAATGCCGGATCTGTGCGAAACAGGGTGCCCGATATCATTCTCGTGGGCAGGCGATTTGGGAGGCGGCGCGGCCTGACTACGTGGCGGGGTTTTGTTTCGGCCTTTCCGGCGTCCGTTCACGACCCAGCGCCCCGATAATGACAACTTCGCGTCGTTTGGCCGGAACGTCGATCACGTCACCTGCTCGGTAGGCCTCTCGCTATGGCTGATGTCCCAAGACGATCGCACCGATCGCCAAATCGGGAGCAAGAACGATCACTTCGCAGAGTGCTCGACAGCGGCACGTCGCCGCGATCGAGTTCCGGTATGAAGTGGTGGCGTAGCGAGTTGCAGGGTGCTCGGGATTGCCGGTCGGGGGGCAGTCTTGGCTGTTGATGTGTTGAATGTGGACCATGGCGAGGAGGAAGATCCGTTTCCCGTTGGTCTCTGACCGATTGACGATTCGACCGCTGGTCATCGAGGATTCGGTTGCACTTCACAACTTGTTCTCCGATCCGGCAGCGATGCAACATCTTGAATCTGAGCTTCCGTCGACGCTCGATGAGTCCAGACGGTGGGTCCAGGACAAGATCGATCTCCACGACGAATCAGGGCTGAGTCTTTGGGCGGTCGTGCTGTCGGAGACTGGAGAAGTGATCGGTGACGCTGGGCTTCAACTGATGGAGGATGGCGAAACCGTCGAGATTGGTGTGCGGATCATCCGCAGGTTCTGGGGAAATGGCTTTGGAAGCGAAGCCGCTCGAGCCTGTGTGCACGCCGGATTCCGAGACTTGGGGCTGTCGAGGGTCGTCGGTGTGACCGGCCCCGACAATGAGCAAGCGATCAAGGCGATGCGTCAGAGCGGTATGAAGGAGGTCGGCCTCGAAACCCACTACGGAAGAGAGTGGATCGTCTTCGAGGCCAAGCCCACATAACGGCACATTGGCGAGCGGCACAGTCAGCGACGCCTCAGCGGCCCTTATCGGAGTTCACCGCCGTGAGATTCAGAATCGACGTCGCTGTCTAGGACAATCGGTCCGCTCGGAACTGCCGGATCTCTAGCGGGTCCGGAGGCCGAGAACCGTCCGGTTGGTGTGTGATAGGTGCGGGTTGCGATCCTTCGTTGACCGAGGAGGCGGATGTCGACCCAGACGAGCTACAGCGGTCAGCTCAACCGGTATCCACCACCCAACGGTCGTGCCGACGAGACGAGAAACCTGCAGCTACGGGACCGCGGACGCGCCTCGCTGCCGGGACCTGAGCCCGGCAACGAGGGGATTGGTCGGAAGAGTTCTCCTTTGGTTCAGGCGTTGCCGTGCGGGACCGGGATCACGGGGCACACGAACTGAGGCCCGGCCTCGATGTCTGCGACGAAGCCGCCGGCGATTGCAGCCTGGACCTCATCGTTGGAGTCGATGTCGCCGCTGTCGTTGTCGTCCACCGCGTCAACGGCATCTTGATAATCGGTGAACGTGAGCACCTGCACCATCCAACGCCCACCGTTGTAGCCGGAGTCGCCAGGCGCCGCGGTCGCCACATTCGGCTGGTCTGGGATGGCATAGATCGTGTCGAAACTGTGCGCCGGAGCGCCGGTTCCAGACAGGTCGGTCGGCGTCCCCACCGTCCGGTACAACTCACCGTCGACGTAAAACGCCGGACCTGAGACCCCGCCCGCACCGTTGCCCTTGGCAAGTGCGGCCCCGGGCACGAGGAAGAGGGCTGCTCCCAGCAGCGTGAGAACGACCGTGAGTCTTCGCATGATGTCTCCTTTGGTTCTTGGCCCCGCTGATCGGGACGTATGAGACAACGTATCGATCATGCCTTTCGGGCCCATGAACAGGAGCTGAAATCGGGCGAAACAACCCCACTGACCGGATGGACGCGCACGTGCGACGCCGTTGCCGTCACCGTGACGATGGACTTCCGTGGTGCGGCAGCGGTGACGACCGAAGCTGCGACCTGCTTGCTTTGGAATGCCCCCCTCAACTCGGAGTACACGAGCTTCGGCTTGGCGTGCGGAAAGGCAAGCTTGGGACATGTACCCCCGGGCACTTGCACAACGTCGGTCTCGAGCTTCCACCGCGCGGCTGTGAAGTTTCCTGAGTCGTCGAACTGAGCGGCGAGACCGACCGTTGCCGGCGAAAGATCGGCAGCAGCCGCTTTCTGGTGCCGCTCGTGGCGGCGGCAGACTCGCTGCTCGGTGGGCGATCAATCTCGACACAGCTGCCGAATTGGGTTGCAGTGTGGGTGGAACGAACTCGCCAGGTCTGCCACGCGGACTCGCAGGTGCTTTGCTGTTGGCCAATACACGCAGCGAGGATCGGCGTCGCAGCCATCGCAGCGTTCCTGGCGGGCAAGCCAATCAGGGTGCTCCATCCGAGCTCGGTGGTACCGCGCCGGGCCATTGCGGACCGGTCGCCGGCTTTCGGGAGAGAGAACGACATGGCGCCGGCGACGAGGGGCACCAGTGCGAGGGCGTCGCCGTGAATGGGAGGTCGGCCGGTCGCCCCCGCTCAGCCGGCGAGGGACGCCTGCGTGCGGGTCACGCAGGTCTCCGGGTCGTCGATCCACGGGGCGTGCTCGGCGAACGGCACTATCACCAGTTCGGCGTTTGGCAGCCGGGGAGCGAAGGCCCGACCCACGGTCGCCCCGCCGTTGGGGTCGTCCTCGCCCCAGAGGAACGTATGGGCAGGCTCGTTCGACAGCAGTTCGTCGGTGAGAAGCAGGTCCCTGTTCTGGCCTCGACACATCTACGTGCCGTCAAGTCAGAAGCGCCTCAGCGTCCCTGTTGAAAGTTCGCCGCGATCGAGTTCGGTCTTGGGGTTGTGGCTTAGCGCATGTCAGGGTGATCGAAGTGCCGGCGATTGGCAGGAGCCGCCGCTCTCCACCTCGTTTCCCGGCGCAGCGGGCAATGGCTCAACGATCAAGACGGCGTTTCCGCCATGGACTTGTCGTACCTTCTATTCAAAGAGCAGTTCGTCTGTCGAGCCGCCTACGAAGGCGCCCATTCGCTTGGGATTCGGTCGAGCCCCTTGGTTATCAACCAGATTCCGAGAAGGACCTCAAAGGCTCCCGTGGGGAATCCCAGATAGAACAGATCAGCGTCCGATATGAACAGGGCGAGTGTGCTCAGGAAGCCCAGACTGACGACTCCGAATCCGGTCGCGGCCAACCATCGTGGAACCACACGGCCCTGATACATCAGGAAGTACCACAGGAGCCCTCCTACGGCGAAGAACACCATGTGCATCTCCCAAGTCAGGCGATCGAATCGCACGAGCGTGTCGGCCATCGCCAGGAGGCCGCCAGACTCGGATGTTCCGGCCTCGACATATGCCTGGCTCACAGGGACGAGAAGGAAGGCTCCAATGGTGCTCATCGCGAGGGTTATTGCCTCCGCTACCCACCAGCCCAAGGCGAACAGGGAGAGCATCTGATTCTGTTTCCTGAGGATGATGTAGAGCAGACTCCCGAGCACGACGATGCCAACGCTTGTGATGAACAACTCTATGACAGCGCTCCACCGCAACAGTGTCGGATCGTTGCCGACTTCGGCAAGCTTGTCAGGTGTGATGCCGTCAGAGAGCGGCGGCCACAACGCTCCACTCACCGCACTGCCTACGAAGACGAAGAGGTACGCCGCTCCCAGGTACCGCCCCAACTGCCTTCGAGAGCCCTTGCTCGGCACTGCTGTCCGTTCGGTTGTGATCATCAAGGAGACTCCTCCGCTATTCCTGCCGGGGCGCCAGCGTCCAACTGATGTGCCCAACGTGGCGATAGGACAGTGCCCCGGCGTTCCACCTCCCACACTCGTTAGCGACACGGCTTACAGCCAGAGGAGAATGACCCCCAAGTGGGAACGACGATCCCGATCCGGCGTAGCGACATGTCCTGAGAGCGCGGCTCCGGCTAGTCGCCGTTGTTACCGAGGGCTTTGGCCTCGAGGTAACTGTCTAGGGCAATCCGCGCGGCTCGGGAATGCCGGATCTAGCGCGGGTAATTCGCGTCCGGTATATAGCTATGAGCGGGCGACAGGTCCATCTGCGAGCGCGGCCGCCATCTCGAGAGCGAGGCGACTCTGCTCCAGAGCGCTTTCGTGCGAATACTCGGGATCGAGGACCCACTCAGAATCGATGCGGCTCAACATCGACAGCGAGCTATCCGGATGGCTGTGCGCAACCCAGTCAGCGAAGCGCTCCCAGAGATCGACGTCCGCATTGCCGGCGCGAATCAAGCCTGCCACCTTGTCCCCGATCGTCACCACGTAGAGCCGTCCTGCCTCGGCCTTCTGGCCCAATGGGGCGAGCACACCGCCGCTCGTCGTGTATGTGCAGCCCACCAGCGTCGTTTCGGATCCGCCTGCAACGCTTGCGCAGTCCGAGAGATCGACGGGTCCTTGCAACGCAAACACATAGCGAACGAACCCCTCCACTCTGGCGCGGTCCAGGACACCATCGATCCACAGGCCGGCGTCGGTCGGGAGATGTGGGTACTGGGCCGTGCCAGTTCCCGGCCGGGTGGCCTCATCGACCATCAGCTCGTGAACAGCAGCCGAGTCGCCGCTGTTCACCAGCATCACGAACCTCTCGACAGCTTCCACAGCGCGTGACGGATACGGGTTCGGTGTCGCTACGAAGGGTGCGGCTCTCGCGGGCGGCGTGGCGGCCGACGCCACCATGTCGGGGTTGGACACGGCCGCAGAGATGGGATCGATGGGCGCAGGCTCGACGGGCAACACCGCCTGGGTCAACAGGACGAGAATGGCGATCGCCACGATTCCGGCCAGCGGATGCAACCAACGGGACCAAGAAAGCTCTGTGTGCGTCGGCCGACGCGAAGAAGCATCGCGGGACACAGGAGCGATCGGCTCCAAGACCCTCACAGATCCCACACCGTATCCTCTCTTCCGTCGGATTGCGGCCCGATCTGAAACCTCCAGCGCTGTCCTGCGTCGCCTCGCTCACCGGCCGGGTCGACTCAGCTCAGCCTGCGTGAGCCTCCCCCTGAGGTCCAGGCCGGAGCGAGAACCAGCGCGGCGCCCGGTCTAGGTCTCACAGCATTCTGGCCCACACCGCGACCTAGGCAAAGAGGAAACCCCGATAGACACATCACCTGATCGCGTGGCAGAACGCCTGCGTCGCTGGCTCTGCAGCTTCCCCAGGTTCGATCAGCAAGGCCTCAGCGTCCCTTATCGAAGTTCGCCGCCATCGCGTTCCGCTAGGAAGCGGCGCTTCGGCGTCCCCCTGCGAAGTTCACCGCGGTGGGCTTCGAGGTCGCTGCCCAATGCAATTCGCGCCGCCCGGGAATGCCGGGTGTGTGTGCGGCGTCTCGAGCCGATTGGCATCGCTGAGATCCGGCGTCATCTAGGGGCGGTCAGGACTTCCTGCTCTACAAGGAATGGTCGCTCGTTGCGATCATGGCTTGGGCCGGCTGAGGTCAGGAGACTGAACGTTCGATGGATGCAACCAGTATCACTTGGGTGCTCGTCGCGTGGGGTGTCATCACCTTGGTGCCCTTGACGGTGGCGCAATTGGCGTTCCTTCTGAGTCCGCACAGCGCTCGGACGAAGGAGTGGCTGATCGGCAAGGACGAAGACTGGCGCGACAAGACGCATCTCCGGTTCTCTCTGGGCGCCGCCTGGGCCGATTGGCTGGTGACTGTCCCGCTGTTCGTGGCCGGCGTTGTAGGAATCGCCCTCAGCGACGCCTGGGGGTACGTCCTGTTCGGAGCGGCCGGGACCATCTCGCTCTACATCAACGTGATCCTGTGGTTCTTGGAGAAGGAGTATGTCTATCCCTCCCGAGGACCGCTGAAGTACTTCACGTATTACTGGGGCTTCTTCATCTACTGGGGTGCCCTCGCGCTGGCCTACTCGGTGCTCCGCGTGGGCGGAGTCGATTTCTGAGGTCGGCCGAATCACCTCGGTTGTCAGATGCCCTTTCGTGCAGCGGCATGGCTCACTTCCGGAACGGCGGCGGCGTTGCGTACCGACGAATCACGGCTTGACCGGTTTCAGGCCGACGAATCCTGCGACGAGCCAGAACAACTCGTCGAGCGAATCGACACCCTCAGCTAACTCATGAACAGGAAGCTGATCCGCCAATCTCCTCGCTCGGATCTCGTCGCCCATCGAGTCCCAATAGGGGAATCGGGTCTCGCCGAAAGCCATTTGTGCCGATGCCAAGAGGACCGCCGCCTCCGCCTCCCGGTGTGCATGGATAAGCCATTGCGCCGTAGGTATGAGCAGAAAAACCAGTCTTGACGGCACGACATGCCGGCCTACCAGGAACGCGCTCCAG
>JAHEJX010000131.1 GCA_024638645.1 Actinomycetes bacterium | reverse complement strand
GAATCAATTCGAGCTCCACGCCGTGCTCTGCAGCGAGCCGGCGGGCTGTATCCAGTTGACTTGCGGAGTTGTCTATGCCGACTACTCGCGCCCCGCGGCGCGCCATCCAGGCTGACACGTAGCCGGTGCCGCAGCCGAGCTCGATTGCCTCCATGCCGGTCATGTCGGCCGGCAGCAGGTCGAAGTCCGATGTCGCCCAGATACCCCAGGTCGGCGTCGTCTTGGCCCAATTGCGTTCGCCCAGCGCTACCCAATTGTCGGCCATCGAGTCCCAGTACTCGCGGTTGATCCGGACGTGTTCGGGTAGTTCGCTCACGTGAGGAAACTTAGATGCCGGAAATCGAACCTGCTTGGCTGGAAGTTGTGTGACGTGCGCCGTGTCGGGGCGTTCTGCCCGCACACCGCCCAGCTTGTCTACAGCTATCGGGCCAGGGTGCCCGTCTTCGACTTGGACGGCGCATCCCTCAACTGCGAGGCGGGCTTCGCCGAATCCGCCACGCCAACCGCTTTCGAGTTGTACGTGCTGTATGAGGCGGACATACTCATCACGTTTCCGCCGAACGCTGAAGCCTTGGAGCGGGATCCGAATGTTGACTGCTACCTGGTCACGACGACTCCCACGACGGTTTCGGCGATGACTCGCTGAGGAGGTCCCAGTCGGCCACGGCTCCGAAGCTCAGTGCCACTTGTTTATGTCTGTTGAATACTGGATCCGCACCAGCACAGACGGTGTCCAGCGTGGGCTCATGCGAGTCACCAGGACCGAAGTCGCCCTCACCGGGGAATATGTGAACCGTGCCGGGGAATGGGAAACCGACAACTCTCGGATCGCCCAGCTGTCCGGCATTGGTGGCGATGTCGAGTGGGAGAAGGTCACGCCGGCCGAGGCGCAGGCTTTCCTGGACCACTTCAATCTGTCGATTCCTCTATGAGCTCGAAGGACACCGTGTCATGAGCGCTCCGCTCACTTTCTTGTTTACCGATTTGGAGAACAGCACCACTATGGGGGAGCGCGCTCCGCAGGCGATGCGGGAAGCGCTGGCCCAGCACGATGCCCTGTTGCGTGACGTGATTGAACGCCATCACGGGTCCGTTGTGAAAGACACCGAAGACGGCTTCATGTCAGCGTTC
Organism: Actinomycetes bacterium; assembly: GCA_024638645.1. GTDB lineage: Bacteria > Actinomycetota > Acidimicrobiia > Spongiisociales > UBA5794 > JAHEJX01. The sequence goes on along the minus strand of JAHEJX010000131.1, from coordinate 6,515 downwards.
GACGGAGGCCGTCAACTTAGCGGTCGCCGCCGACGTCCCAGCGAGCTGACAAATCGATACGAATAGAGCCGGGGGCTGGCGGTGTCCCGGGAGCTCTGTTGCGCGTCGACGGAACCAGCATCCCAGCTGAGATCTTTCCGGACGCCGTCACCGGCGAACAGCGGCTGGCGATTCGTATGGCAAACAGCCATTTTCTGACAGACGGCATTACTCCCGTCAAGGGTTTCATGCACCATCGGATACCCAATCAGTTCCTCCGCGTAACTTACGGAATCGACAATCCGGCGACGCTGACGCCTCGTGGCCTCGACCCCGTCTTACGTGGCAGTGGGACAGGGAGCGTGACCGTCACTGACGTAGGTCCTGCACTGGTTGTTGACGCTACAGCTATCTCGTTCTCGACCCGGGTGTTGCGCGTGGACCGTGGTGTCATCACGCCGCGACGGCCCAAAAACGTGACGGCAGCGCGTCACCGCGTCCACCGGGCAAAGGTCTCGTTCGATGCGGGCACCCCACGCGGTTCGCGAGTGGTGAAACACAGGGTGCGGTGTCGAGCGATTGGCGACAACCACGAGGTGAAGAAGGTCACGGAGAGGTCCGACCGGATTGTTGTACCGGGCCTTCACGCGAATCAAGCGTATTGGTGCCGAGTTCGCGCCATTTCCAAAGCGGGCCCCGGGAAGTGGTCTTCCCGCGTGCGAGTCGCTGCGAGCCCATGATCCGAGCCGGCACCGGCAGCCGGCATCCGAAACTGGAAGCGGCCGAGAAGCAATCCCCACGGACTGCCTCCCGGCCGGGCTCGCCACTTCCCCTCGCTTACCCCCCGTAGTCGACGGTCAATTGCTGGATTTTCAAGTTGCCCGCCTTCACGGTGAGCTTGACGAACGTCCTCAGGTGTACGTCGCGCCCGTCGCTGGTGGTCACTCGAGCGACCACACCGTTGTGGCTCCGGACATCTCCATTGGCGCTCACATTGACGTGCGAGTCGAGCCGCCCTGTGCCTGTGGCGATCGGCTCCGGGGGCGCCGCACACCCGGCTGCCGACCAAGCAAAGAACTCTGGAATCGACGAAACATCTGCCTCGAACACCAGCAGGGGCTCATCGTGATGGCTGATTCGCTCTTGGGAGCTGCCGTTCCCAGGCATGGTCGTGACGATCGTGCGCTCCACGAAGTTCTCACCGGTGCAACCGTTGATGAACTCGTCCGTGCCCGTCAGCACCACATATCCGTCACCGAAATAGAAGAACCCACCGGTGATCGCGTTGGCGCGGACCACAACTCCCGATTCGGGCGGCGGGTCCGCCAGCGCCGGAGCGCTCATCGCCGCCATGGCTGCCACCACCGCGAGCAAGGTCGCCAGCCTTGATATCTGCCTCTTCATTGTCTACTCCTTCTGCCGGCCGGCCCCATGCCGATCCGGTTCTCGTACTCGTTGCGTCCGGATGAGTCATTCCGGGGACAGGAGAGTGGTGCGGGGCGCATCCCGGGAGCCGCCCCGCACCGTTCCTGTGGGTGGACCCGCGGGTCCGTCCCGGTTACGTCCTGCATGAGGCAGTTGGGGACGGCAATCATGGGGGTGTCCCCGATTGCGTTCATCTGGACGTTGATTGGGTGAGAGTTCCTGTGGGAGGACGGATCGGTGGCGGGTGAAGAAGCCAGCCGGGCGAAGCTGCGTAGTGCGTTTGACGCGCACTACGAGGCAATTAGCCGTTATTGCCATCGCCGCCTTCCCGCGAGTGATGCCAACGACGCGGCTGCCCAGGTGTTTGCGGTGGCGTGGAGGAAGATCGACCAAATGCCCGATAGGGAAACGGCGTTGCCGTGGCTGTACGGAGTAGCTCGCTACGAGGTGAGCTCGTTTCGGCGCACCTCCAGGCGCAGGCGCAATCTGCAAGAGAAGCTCGACGGGCAAGCGTGGCATCCCGACCCCGGGCCAGAGATGGTCGTCGTGCGCCGCACGGAGCAGTCCGAGCTGATGGTTGCTTTGGGCACGCTGCGCTCCGGTGACCAGGAAGTGCTCCGGCTGCGTGCGCTGGAGGGGCTTTCGATGAATGAACTGGCGGTGGCTCTCGGCTGCAGCGTGGAAGCGGCGAAGAAGCGCTCGTTGCGGGCGATGCGGCGGCTGCAACGGGCCGCTGGGATCGCCACGTCGTCCGCAGCCTCGCTCGATGCAACGGTGGTCGAGGAAGGAGGATCGTCGTGAACGAAACACAGATCCTCGAGCTCCTAGCGGCGGAGGACACCTTCGGGGCAGACACCCAACTGCCAAGCACTGTGTGGAGCCACACAGCGGCATTCGCCGAGGTGGAGCGCCTCATCGCGACGGTGCCGGAGACGACTCCGCTCGGGTGGCCGGCCCGCAACCGCCGATTCGCATTCCTGGCGGCTGCGGGCGCATTTGCGGTCGTGCTGTTGATCGGTGTTGCGTTGGCGCTACTTGCTCGAAGCGGCGGTGAGACGCAGCCGGTAGCGACGACCGCTCCACCGCCCTCGACGACGGTGATCCCATCGTCAACTTCGGCTCCCGTGGGTGATCCGATCGAAGTCGAAACTCGGCAACTCCTCGGCAGCTTGGAACGCCTCTACAACCGGGGTGATGGAGACGCGGTCGGTCAGCTTCTTGCCACGGATGCTGCGGTGGCATTGGCGCCGGGAGTAACCGCCGCCGAGTCACCGTCCGTCGGGTCTCTCTCGCAGCGAGCCACGAGCGGGGCCATGTATGGGGAGCGAATCCGGTTTGGCGAATGCCTCAACTTCGGTCCTGAGATTCGCTGCAAAGTCACAATCGCCGACCGATTCTCGGGCCTCCTCAGCCTCGAGCCATGGATGCAGACGTGGACTGTGGAGATACTCGACGGCGAGATCACGCGCCTCGAAGTGACGGGAGATCATCCGGAACGTGCTGCCGCCATGGCCGACTTCAGTAGCTTCATCGATGAACGCTCGACTGGCGACGTGGCGTCGGTCGTCATTGGCGAGCTGGAATGGAACCGCACCCCGGAAGGCCACGCGACCTTCGACGAGTTTGTGGTTCTCTATACCGCACTCGCCAACGGCGTTTCGGCGGACGCGTACGAGTTGATCAGCGAGTTCCACTCGGCGTTGAGTGCCGGGGACATCGAAGTCGCCGAGGCACAGTTAGCTCCTGGCGGCCAGTACCGCCCAGCCGAGCAGGTGGACGAAACCAGTGCCGGGGTTTACGGCGGAAGCATCTTCGGCTCGGCAGCGTTGACCGAATACTTCGAGTTTTGGTACCGGATGCTGCAGACCGACTGGGTTCCAATCGGGTGCAGCGGCGATGCGACGACGGTCACCTGTAGTACCGAGTCTCGCGGTTTGATGACCCTTTTCTTGCCTGGTGGGGTGGCCTCAGGTGTTGTGATCTATACCCTCGGTCCGGAGGGCATCGTGACCGTGGAGGATCGAACGGTGCGTACCGGAGGATCGTGCGGTCCATCCGCGTGCGCCGATGATGGTTTGGACCTACGGGGCTTCTGGCGGTCGTGGATGCCCGAGAATGCCCCAGAAGTCGAGCTGCTGTGGCCGGAAGGCAACGGGGACCCGCCAGTCGGATTCACTGAAGAGTTCGCCGCTGCCATTTGGGATTACTACCCGCAGTTCCTGGCCGAAAACGGTATCGACGTGCCACCGGAGTATCTCGACGGGTCGGCTGCAGAGGCCCTGAGGCAGGCATCGGGATAGATTGGCGAGGGCCATGTCTTTCGCAGATAGCTCGCCTCACCCCCCTCACTCGATCGGTTGGCGGATGATGGTGCGAAGGTTCTCCGGCTTGGAGCGGCGGGGGTCTCCGAGGTATATCTCGTGGTGGATGCCGCGCCGTTCGTAGCCCTCGGCGGCGATGAAATCGTGGAGCAACTGAATCGTGGGAGCTTCCTCGCTATAGGGCCCGAGGTGCATCACCTGTGCCGCCAGGCCTTCGTCATATTCATCGAGACGCACCCGGCCGGCCGGCTCGTTGCCTTTGTCCACGGCTTGCTGCTGAGCACTCGCGAAGTCGGCAGCGGTGACGAAGTCGGGTTGCATGATCATCAGCGTCCACCGCCAGTCCTCCATATCGCCTAGGTCGAGACCGCCGGCTTCGCTCCAGAACAGTCCTTCGGGGGGCATCACCGTGTAGGCAACTTGATCGCGAGCCTTGATGGCGAATCGCATCGTGTATGCCACCGAGTAAAGGCCCTGAAAGCCCTCCTGCATCAGCGGTGAAACCTCCGGGTGTCCATGCCCGTCGAACATGAGGAACTGCATCCGGGGTATGTCGACGATGGCGGGCCGGTTCTTGCGAGCCGAATAGAGCTCCTTGAGCTCCTTCTTGTGATCGAGCGTCTTCATCGAGCACCTCCGCGTTGCTCTCAGCGTGCTCCCTCGATGGCGCCGGTGCCAGGGCCGCAAGACTCCCGGATTTACTCCGCGGCCTACGTTCGATAGTCGACGAGCCATGTCCAGATAGCGACCCGTGGGGCGAATCGGCGCTGGTCCAAGTGGCGTCAACGCGCGCCGATTGACCGATCCGCCTTGTCGATGACGCCTACACCACCGCAAAAGAGTGGCGGCCCGGGGGCGGGCCGCCACTCTCGCTACGTGTTGCGCCGCCAGGACGTTGAGCTATAAGAGCTACGGGTATTGCCCGTCCAGTCGAACGCCATCATTTCGCCGCCCAGGGGCTGCGCGCTCAATAGCGTTTCGCAGTGGAACCCCAGGTCGGCTCCTGGTCCGCCACGACAGATGTCGGTGGCGTCTGGCTCGGGATCAGGATCACCCGGTCCGAACGCCGGTGGTGCTCCGGTCATCACGTCGTTGCCACGGCCGGCCTTCAAGATGTCGTTGCCCCAGCCGCCGCTGAGGAAATCGTCGTTCTTGTGGCCTTCGATGATGTCGTCGCCGAAGCCGCCAAGCAGCTCGTCATTGCCACGATGGCCCTTGACGATGTCGTCGCCCTGATGGCCCACAACGAAGTCGTGTCCGAAACCGCCGCGCAGGACGTCGTCGCCGGCACCGCCGAAGATGAAGTCGTTGCCGCCGCGGCCCTCCACGAAGTCGTTGCCACCCTCTGCGTCGGGATTGCCGAAGAAGCCGAGTGCGTCACCGAGGACCTCGTCGTTGCCGGGTCCGGCGTCGATGTGGTCGTCGCCATCACAGCCCGCGATCGAGTCGTCGCCCTTGAGTCCGTGAATGGTGTCGTTGCCTCCGAGGCCGACGATGATGTCACGGCCGTTGGTGCCTTCGAGCACGTCGTCGCCCTCGGTGCCCACGATCAGGTTTCCTGGTGCGAGGGTCGGGTCGTTCTCGAAGAGTCCGGGGCACCACTCGTCGCCGAGGTCGATGACGTGCATCACGAGATTCCCGCCGTTGCCGCCTTCGTCGCCCTGGTCATCGATGACTTGGATGTAGTAGGTCTCGCCGGATTCAACGAGGTGCATTCCCTCGAACGGGAAGCAGTTCACCAGCTCGAGTGCGCCCGGTTCTCCAACGTAGATCAGGAAGCCGACTGAGTAGTCCGTTCCCGCACCGCTGATGGCGATGCCTCCGTCCATCGGCGACGTGAACGAGTACCACACTGTTGCTGCGTAGTCGGGTGGACCTTGACACTGGAGTGCAGCCTCCAAGTCGGCATCGGACACTGTCGCTTCCGTGGTGTCCTGTTCCGCGTGGTAGGGCAAGGCGTCAATGGCGACCGCCCCTCCGATGTCGTCGTTGGCCGGTGCGTCTGCCATGGCCGGCGCCGGCATCAGCCACACGGCCAGGAATAGGGTTAGGACAAGTATTCCCCGTCTGCGACTCATAGGTCGCCTCCCTTCAGATCGGGCTCGAACGTCGAGCTTCCCCGTCAACTCATGCGCGACCAGGCAGTTGTCCGCCGAGTGCGCCGCCGGGGACTCCGATGCACTCAAACCTACCCAAGGACCAGGCGAAACGGGGAAGTAGCGTCTGTCGTCCTCTGCGGATGGCGGTTGCCTACACCACGTGCGAGTGTTGGCTACTCGCCGTCGAAAGCCACTCCCGTATCGCTGCTGTTGCTTCGACGTCTCCTCGGTTGTACGTCTCCAGCCACGCTTGCGCCTCCTCGGCCTCCCGCCCGGGCCCGTCGCCGGTCGCCTCCGCGAATCGCACCATCGATAGCCCGCCGCCTGGGTCGTCCACCTCCCACACTTGCCCCGCCAGCGGCGCAATCGCCTTCAGTGACGTCCCCTCGCCGGTGATCCACCCCGCCTTGAACACCCGCTCCATATCCACCCACTCATCGGACCCAATGAACGCCGCCACCTCCGCCGCCCACGCCTCATCTGTCGTGGTGATGCGGCGCATCTCCCGGTTCTCGGCTCCCTCATGCCAGCAATACGCCTTCACCGTGTGTCCCGCTTCGACCGCCCGCAGCCGCACATCACACAGCCAGTCCCAGAACTCCCGGAAGACTGCGGCCTCCGTTGCTGCGCTCGGTTGCTCCCACCGCACGAACGCCCGGTAACCCGCAGGGGTGATGGCGGTGTTGGCCCG
>JAHEJX010000043.1 GCA_024638645.1 Actinomycetes bacterium | reverse complement strand
TGCACCCTCGCAATTGGCGGAAGCACCAACCGAGCGAGAATTGTCGGCGAGCAGTTGTTTGACCTGATCGGGGTTCAGCTCGGGACGATCCTCGAGGACTAGCGCTATGGCCCCCGCGACAACGGCGGCAGCCTGGCTCGTGCCGGAACCGACGAACAGATCCTCGTCGATGCGTGCCTCCGGGTTCTGCATATCCGCCATCGAACCTGGATTACGCAGGCTGACGATCGACTTGCCGGGAGCAACCACGTCCACGTGCCTGGCGTTGTTGCCACACGAGGAGAAGGGAGCGATGACGTCGTCCGACATCCGTCCCCAGATCCCGGCGTTCTCTGTAGCACCGACCGTGATCACGTACGGGTCCGTGGCTGGATTGCGCAGCGCAGTGCCCAATCCGTCGTTACCTGCTGCGACGACGACCACGATGCCTTCATGCCACGCACGCTCGACCGCGTGCGCCAGTGGATCGATTTCGTAAGGCTGTACGCCGTCGGTGCCGTATGCAAGCGTGATGACACGGATGTTCATGCCATTGTCGTCCTTGTGCTCGACGACCCAATCGATGGCAGCAATGACCTGCGATACGTCGACTGCGCCAACTGCGTCTGCAACCTTCATGTTGACAAGGCGGGCTCCCGGGGCCATGCCCAGGAATTCAGTGTCGTTGTCACGATGGATGTTGGCACCGGGTGCGTGGCCGGCGATGATGCCCGCCAGGTGAGTGCCGTGACCAAATAGGTCGACGTACTCGAGACCAGGTGTCTGTGAGTCGAATGAAAGGTCGGGCCCGTTGATGATCTTGCCCGCTTCGCTGAGCGCCGGAACGGGAGCGATTCCCGTATCGATCAAGGCGACGTCGACTCCGGCCCCGGTGATCCCGTTGTTCCAGTAGCCGCCTGCGCCCGTCAAGCGATTGATCCAATACATTGACCCGCCATAGGCCTCGAGTGTGGTGCCGCCCTCAAATCCCAACGGATTACCCGCGCTCTCCCACATGTCGAAGGTTTGCTGCGAGATGCCTGGCGACAGGTCTAGCGCAGGTTGATCCTTCTTGGTGTCGGCGAACGCAGGGGCCGCACTAAAGGTTGTTGCGATGAGCGCCGTCGCCAAAACGACGGCAAAGGTCCGCGATTGCCGCGCACCCCCCGCGCTCCTCGCTGAGCTTCGTGCTGACATTGTTTGATTCCCCCACCGTCTGTGGTCGCTTGAGATTTGTATCGGAGCGACCACAGTCACTGCGGAGAATCAACCTCGCCGCACACAATGTGATTAGTCACCGTTCAACCCCAACGGCCGACGCTGGATTCGCCTGCGAAAAGCGTTAGCTGCCGGGCCAGATGGCCCCGTCAGCCCTTTAGACACTTTCCGTAGTTGCCGATAACTGGTCGCTGAGAGCATCAAGGAGCTGAAGCTGGCTACTTCGGATACGGGAACACGGCGACCAAGGCCGCGCGTTAGGCGCGTGTGGGCTCTAGTCGGCGGTATCTGGGCACTTGCCGCTCTGCTCACCGCAGTTGTCTGGGATTGGGCTCCGCTACTCCCGGACGTGCCGATGCCTTGGCTGGCGTTGGCGATCATGTTCGCCGTTGCGGAACGGGCCGTTTTCCACTTGAGATTCCGCAAGGATGCTCACTCATTCTCGCTGAGCGAGATTCCGCTGATTCTGGCTCTTTTCATTGTGAGCCCATTGACCGCCATCACTGCTCAGATGGCGGCAAACGCAGTCGCGTTGCTTCTCCGCCGTCAGCCACCCGTGAAGTTTGCTTTCAACCTCGGGCAGTTCGTGGTGCAGACGGGCCTCGCCGTTGTGGTTTTCCGGCCGATCGCAGCACTGGGACAGACCACCGGACCCGCCGGCTGGGCCGGTGCAATAGTGGCGGCCTTGATGGCGCTCATGGCTGCCGAGCTCATGATCAACTCCGTGATCCGGCTTTCGGGCGGAAGGCTATCGATCAAGGAGACACTGGAGGTGATGGCCCTCAGTGCCATGGCCACCATCATGAACACCGCCACTGCTCTCATCGGCGTTGTGCTCCTGAACGTGCAGCCAACTGCCGCTTGGCTCACGGCGGTGCCACCAATCATCCTCTACGTCGCATACAGGGCCTACGTCAACCAGCGCGAAGAGAGCGGTCGGCTCGGGTCACTCTACGAAGCAACACGGGCCCTCCACGCATCGCCTCAGATCGAATCTGCACTCATGTCGGCCGTTGAAAGCGCCAGACGCATGGTCGACGCGGAGTACGCAGAAGCCTTTCTCTTCCCTGCCGACGGCAACGATGCCTACGCCACGTCGGTTGGCCCGGCCAACGCCTCGCGCACTATGGACGTGGTGCCTGGTGAGGCCGTCGAGTCGATTCGTGCCATCGCCATCGCCGCTTCAGAGGGCTTGATGGCCGGCCCCACCGAGCATCCGGTCGGCGCCGGAAGTCTCGTGATTGATCAGGCAATCGTGGCTCCGATGCGCAGCGGCAACCGCATAGTCGGCATCCTCATGGCCGCCAATCGTCTCGGGGATGTGTCGCAGTTCGTTGCGGAAGACGTCGGGCTGGTCGACACTCTCGCCGGCCAGGTCGCGGTGTCGCTGGAAAACGGCCGCCTCGGTGAGTCGCTGGCCCAGATTACGTCGCTCAAAGAGCAGCTCGAAGATCTCATTCGATCCAAAGATGAGTTTGTGGCATCTGTCAGCCACGAATTGCGGACCCCGCTAACGGCCGTTGCGGGTCTCGCAGACGAGCTTCGGCAAGCCCCCGAGACGTTTTCGGAGATGGAGACGAGGGAGTTCATCAAGGTCATCGCTGATCAGGCCAACGAACTCGCCGGCATCGTCGAGGACCTGCTGGTCGCCGGCCAGGCCGAAATGGGCGAGCAGAACCTCAACATCGAAGAGTTCGACCTTGCTGCCGAGGCAAGGGCTGTCGTCAACAACGCAAGCCGCAGCGGCATCCGGCTGGACATTCGGATCGCCGACGGCCAGCAGGCGGCGTTTGCGCTGGGCGACCCACTGCGGGTCCGCCAGATCATGAGAAACCTGCTCACGAATGCATACCGATACGGCGGCGACGACGTCGCGGTCGAGGTCGATCAGACGGCGCAGATCTGCGTGCTGTCCGTAACCGACAACGGAGTAGGCGTCCCCGAGGCCGACGCGCAGCGAATTTTCGACTCGTATCAGCGCTCTGACAACGCAGTGCAGCAGCCGAAGTCGGTGGGGTTGGGACTTTCGGTGAGTCGCAAGCTGGCAAGGCTGATGGGTGGAGATCTTGTGTACCGGCGCGTCGACAATCGCACCCGATTCGAGCTCTCGATTCCAGCAAGCCTGGCCGCCCAGCTCCGCATCGGCTGACTCCCTCGCAATGACGGTTTCCTTTATGTGCCAACACCTCTCGCCGGTCTGATTCCTCTAGGTGATGCAGTTCCAGACCGATCAATCTATGCAGGAAGATGACAACACGACCTCTGCCCGCGCCTGAGCCTGATCGCCCAACCGTTCTTGCCGTTGATGACGATCGCATCATGCGCGCCGTGCTCGACCGGGTCCTGAGCCGAGCCGGCATGAATGTGGTAGCTGTTGAGGTCGAAGAGGCTCTGGAGCTGATCGAAATCGTCGAGTTCGACCTCGTGATATGCGACCGCTCCATGCCAGGGGTCTCAGGTCAGGAATTCCTCGAAGTCGTTCGCAGCGATCACCGATTCGACCTTACGCCGTTTCTGTTCCTGACGGTTTCCGACACGGTCGAGGATCTGGTCGTCGGATTCAACGCAGGTGCGGACGATTACATAACCAAGCCATTCCTGCCAGCAGAGCTGGTCGCACGGGTTACTTCCCGGCTTGAGCGGGCAGCGCACGCGCGTCGCCGCGGCCACGAGCTGGTTGACATAGCCACCTTCGAATACGTCCTAACGCGTGAGCTGCTGCGGGCTCAGCGCGGCGCCCCTGGCGGAGTGCTCGCCGTGGTCAACATTCCGAGCCTCAAAGCGGTAGAGGACTCGCTCGGCGACCTTCCGCGGCGCCGCGTTCTGGAGAGTATTGCGGCGGTAGTAGGAGACGCAGCCTCTGAGCTCGACATCGTCGGAGCGACACGGCACGGCGATCTAGCCATCCTGATGCCGGACACGAATATACGCGATGCCGCAAACCGCCTCCGAGAGATGTCGAGCACAGCGGCATCCATGGTCACCCAGGCCAAGGGTCTGAACATCCGTCCCGTACCGATGATCGGCTTCGTCGAGTTCGAGCCGAATCGTGTTGAGACCGCGGACGAGGTGTTCGCCAGGGCAGCTCAGGCGGCGACGGAAGCCGAAGGCACCCAGGACCTTCAGCCGCGTCGGTGGATTCCTGCCGACGAGATCGATGACAAGGAGAAGGACGACCACCACCCGGCACGGGAATCGATCCAAGTCGTGGCAACGTTCCTGCTGAACTTGTTGCTGCCGTTCTTGATCTACACAGCCCTGTATGAAAACGGTATCGACGTCTCGTGGGTGGTGTACACGGCTGTCGTGGTCGTGCTGGTGACAACTGCGGCCCTCATCTGGGCTGAAAGCCTTTACGCCGGCCGCCATCCTGGCGCCCCTCCGGTTGCCGGAGCTCCGGAACCGCCTGCATCAGCAATCATCTGCGCCTACATGCCGAACGAGGCGGCAACGATCGTCGAGACCATCGAGCATTTCCTCACCGTCGACTATCCAGCCGGCCTGCAGGTGATCCTGGCCTACAACACCCCCGACTATCACCCGGTTGAGGCTGAGCTAGAAGAGATCGCCGCAGCCAACCCGAACTTGCTGCTGCTCAAGGTTGAAAACTCCAACTCGAAGGCGCAGAACCTCAACGCGGCTCTTGCCAGGACAACCGGCGCATTCATCGGCGTTTTCGACGCCGACCATCATCCCGATCCCGATTCCTTCCACCGGGCATGGAGATGGCTTTCCAACGGATACGACGTGGTCCAGGGTCACTGTCTCGTTCGCAATCCCGAGGAGACTTTCCTGGCTCGCATGGTGGCAATCGAGTTCGAGACCATCTATTCGGTCGCCCATCCAGGCCGTTGGCTGCGAGACGGGTTCGGGATCTTCGGCGGTTCAAACGGATATTGGAAGACCGAAGCGCTCCATATGACACGGATGCGTGGCTCGATGCTGACAGAGGATATCGACGCTTCGATGCGCGTCCTCGAAGCAGGCGGTCACATCGCCTCAGACCCGTGGCTGATCAGCCGCGAGCTGGCGACGACGACCGCCAAGCAGATCTGGAATCAGCGACTGCGCTGGGCCCAGGGTTGGACCCAGGTGTCTCTGCGACATCTGCTTGCAATGATGCGACTCCCCCACTTCAGCTTCCGCCAGAAGCTCGGTGTCTTCATGCTGCTGTTCCAGCGCGAGGTATATCCCTGGGTTTCGACGCAGATCTTCCCGCTTATCGCATTCTGGTGGATGCGCGGTGACGTGCTGAGTTGGACCATTCCGGTGTTCGTCGCAGCAACGATATTCACCTTGACGGTCGGGCCCGGAACCGTCTTCATCACGTATCGGCAGGCGCACCCGAGCGTCAAGCGCAAGCGGTGGTTCCTCCAATACGGGATCTTTGCAACGCTCATCTATACAGAAGCGAAGAACGTGATCGCGAGAGTCGCCCACGTCAAGGAGGCAATGGGCGAGTCGTCGTGGCGCGTAACTCCACGTTCTGCGGACCCGGCAAGCGCTTCGCTGCCCCAGTCGATCGGCACAGCCCTCTTTTCGCCGGCACGCGACACCAGCACCGAGAGCGCACTGGATGCTCCACTGATCAAGGCCGGAGCCAAGCGGCACCAACGCAAGTCAGCCGCAGACATGCTCAGCGAGGTCCGCAAGTCCACCGGTAGCTGTTTGTGGTGCGGCGAAACGCGTTCGCTCAGCGCGGCTACCTGCCCACGATGTGGCAGGGGCTGGATCGACCAGACGCTCGTTGAGGCGCAACTCGGCGAGGTCATCGACCTCTTCTCTCCTCAGCCGGTCGAACCACTGGAAGACCACGACAATAGGAGGCGCCTCCTGTTGCTGGGTGCCGCTGTGATTGCGGCCGCGTTGTTCGCAACGTTTGCATTCGAGCCGGAGCCTTCTCGCTCCCAGCCGTCGGCCACTACACCGATTGCGATCGGGGCGCCGGCCAACAACACGTCGCTGCCACCGCTTGCCACGACGGCGCCGCCCCCAACGGCGCCCGCAACAACCGCTCCACCTGAGACCGTTGCGCCGACCACGGCCGCACCGCCACCAGCTACATCCACGACCACGACCACGACCTTGCCTCCACTGCCGGCTACCAGCCCCGTCGACATCGACGCCTTGACTCTTGGTGCGTTTGCGCTCGGTCCGTTCGACTTCGGCACGGGTGGCGAGCCCGTTGCCGGTGGCCTTGTTGCCACTCTTGGCCAGCCGGACGCGATCGTGGGCGCGACCGAGGGATGGGGTCTGTGCCCCGGCCAGGACGGGCGGATACTGCAGTGGGGCGGGCTGTCGGCCATTTTCCGCCAGGACGGCCCCGCCGAGCGGTTCGTCGGCTACAGATATGAAGGTTCCGGGGACATGCGCACGATCTCAGGGCTGACACTCGGGGTGAGTCTCGAAGAAGCAGAGAGCCTCTACCCCTCATCAATCATCACCACCGCAACGCTCGAAGATGAAACGGCCATCTACCTCCTGCTCCGCTCTTCCGACCGAAGGACGCTCCTGTGGGGGCCGACAGCCGGAGCGAGCGAACCTCACATTGCAGGCATCTACTCGTACCGCCCCTGTGACCGGGGCCCCTTCGCGGGCTAGTTCTGGCCTCGCCGGTTACGGTTCTGCGGACATGGATCAGCTTCTCTTCACAACTTATCTATCGCCTCGAGCGCGTCCTCTCTACGAGTTCGCGACCAAGAGCGTCGGAGAAGATTTAGGCGTCCCGACTGAGCTGATAGACGGTGGCGGATACGACACCTATGCGGACGAAGCAGCAGATGTTGCCTTCGTCTGCGGCCTCCCCTACGTCTTCTTCGAGCAACAAGGAGTCGGCTACGTGCCGATCGCGGCTCCTGTGTTGCGCGGCGATCGCTACGCCGGCCGACCTGTGTACTTCTCGGACGTCGTCGTTCGGGCCGACTCGCCGCTCCAGACATTCGCCGACCTCCGTGGCGCGAATTGGGCCTGCAACGAGATCCTGTCGCAGTCCGGGTACGGACTCCCGCGGCACCACATGGTGTCGATTGGTGAGACGGCCGGATACTTCGACCGAGTCATCCATACCGGGTCCCATGCGGCCTCGATCCAATGCGTATTGGACGGCGAGGCCGATGCGGCAGCAATCGATTCGCACGTCCTCAGCCTGCACCGTCGCGACGAGCCACGACTTGCTGGGGATCTCCGGGTTGTCGAGATACTGGGACCATCCACGATCCAGCCGGTTGTCGCCTCGAAACGCTTGAGCGCCGCAGACCGAGCGGACATAACTTCGAGTTTGGCCGGCCTTCATACCCGGCCCGACGCCGATCCGACGTTCGAACGGGCGATGGTTGACAGGTTCGTGCCCATCGATAGCAGCCGGTACAACGACATCCGCGAGATGCTCGCGGCGTCGCGAGCCGCGGCTTTCGAGGTGATTCGATAGCTTGCCGTCGTGGTCGTCGCCGCAGCATCGTCTCCAAGTCGAACCGGCGATGGGCGCTCCTTTGCGACTTGTCACTTGACCGGGGTAGTTTCCCGATGGTGACGGCAACGGCTCATGAGGACTCTCGCAGATCCCGCGACATGGCGGAGGGCAGACCATGAAGAGTGGCGACGACGGTGCGGCGGTTGCGACGAGATACCGACAGCCTTGGCGATTGTCGGGCACCCAAGTCATCCAGGTGACCGAGGAGAAACAGTGACGATTGCGGACTCGCAACCTTTCATCCGACCGGACGGCAAGGAAAAGGTCACCGGCGCCGGCCGGTATACGGCAGATCTCAATCTGACCGGGCAGCTATACGCCAAGTTCCGTTACGCCGACCACTCGCACGCCCGCATTCTCAGCATCGACACTGCACCGGCAGCAGCGCTGCCCGGGGTATTCGCCGTTCTCACATGGCGGGACGTGCCCGCGGTGCTCTACGGCGGATATGTGCAGGACCGCCGCCTTTTCGCCAAAGAGAAGGTCCGTTGGGAAGGAGATGTCGTCGCAGCAGTAGCCGCCCGCACGCCTGAAATCGCAGCGGAGGCAGCAGGGCTCATCGAGATTCAGTACGAGGTTCTGCCGGCGCAGATCGACTTCGAAGCCAATGCCGCCGCCGAAGCCCCCTTGATCCACGAACAGTGGGCGGAGTACGAAGCAGATGAAAGCGTCGGGCTGGCCGGCAACATCCTCGGGCACTCATCGGTGGTCAAGGGTGACGCAGACGCTGCGATGGCGAAGGCGGCCATCGTCGTCAAGAGCCGCTACGTGGCCGACGCTTCACAAGGCGCCCCGATCGAACCGCGGGCCATCTCGGCTGAATGGCATGGTGACAAGGTCACAATCTGGTCTTCGACACAGGTGCCGTTCGCCGCGCGATCAGGTGTCGCTCACGCCCTCGACATCGCCGAGTCCCAAGTACGGATCATCGTCCCGCTTCTCGGAGGTGGCTTCGGATCCAAATGCGACTTCCACTTCGAGGCGCACATCGCCGCCCTGGCCAGAGCCACGCAACGCCCGGTCAAGCTGGTCTTCTCCCGGAGGGAGGAGTTTCTAGCCCCGGATCATCGTCGCGAAGGAATGATCATCGAACTGGAGACGGGCACGGACCCGGCCGGCCGCTTGCTGGCGCGGCGCGGGCGGCTCGTACTCGACAAGGGCGCATATTGCGGCGAGGGCGGCTTCTTCGCCCAGATGGCGGCGATGCATGCTTGCGGGCCATACAAGATCGACACCATCAACATCGACTCGTACCTCAACTACTCGAACAGCCAGCCTTCCGGCTCGGTGAGGGCGCCAACTGCCCCGCAGGCTTGCTGGGCCCTCGAACAGCACATGGACGAGGTTGCCACCGCAGTCGGAATCGATCCGGTAGAGCTGCGCCGACTCAACATCATTGAGGAAGGCGACGTCGGGCCCACCGGACAGATATTCGAGGCGATCGGCGCCAAGGAGACACTCACGGCTGCCCTCGAGATGATCGGCTACGGGCAGGAGCTGCCCGACGACGAGGCCATCGGCGTGGCGTGCGGGTGGTGGCCGTCGTTCGGTTCGGCTTCGGGCGCCTATGTCAAACTCAACAGCGACGGCAGCGGCACCATCATCACCGGGGCAATGGAGTCGGGAACCGGTGCGGTCATGGGACTTCCCCTGCTGGCCGCGCAGACTTTGGGAATGAAGCCGGAGGACTTCTCGATCCTCTACCAAGATACGGACGCAGGACCGTGGGACATGGGCTCTTCCGGGTCACAGACCACCTTCAACAACGGGCGAGCGGTCATCGCCGCAGCGACCGAGGTTCGATCGAAGCTACTCGACATGGCAGCCGAAGAGCTAGAGGCCCATCGCGACGATCTCGTGCTCGCAGAGGGCGCGGTACGTGTCAAAGGCTCACCCGAATCGCACGTCACCATCGCTCACTTGGCGGGAACCGGCGAGCCGATTCTCGGCAAGGGCTCGGGAGTGGTGCCGGACAGTCCGGAGGTGGACGCTTCGACTTGCGTAGGGCGGCTAGGTCTCGAGTCCTTCCTGGCGCCGCAGCTGATGACCCAAGCGGTGCGCGTCAAGATCGACCGAGCGACCGGGGTCGTACAGGTGTTGGAAGTGGCGGCGGCCCACGATTCGGGAGTGATCGTCAACAAGATCGGCGCCGACGGCCAGGTCTACGGCGGGGTTCTCATGGGCATCGGACAAGCTCTCACCGAAGCGACGGTCTTCGACGAAGAGGGACGCCAGCGCAATCCCGACCTTCTCCACTACAAACTGCAAACTGCCAGCGACGCACCTGAGATCCAGATCCGCTGGATTGAGATAGACACGCCGAATGCGGGACCGAACGGATCCAAGGGCGTTGGAGAGCCACCGTCCGTGCCGACACCGGGAGCGGTGGGGAATGCAGTGGCCAAGCTCGTGGGACGTCATGTCGACCGACTGCCAATGACGGCCGAACGCGTTTGGAACACGCTCGACGCGGCGCGCGCAGGAACGCCATGACGTCATACCTGGCTGCAACTTCATTGGAGGAGGCGGTAGCGGCTCTCGCCGACGGGGCCCGCCCGATCGCAGGTGGTACCGACCTCGTCGTCGGTGCCCGCCAGGGCAAGAAGCCGCTGCCAGAGGCTCTCGTCGGTATCCATCGGATTCCTGGCCTGAACGGGATCCGAGATTCCGACGATGGCCTCGAGATTGGTGCGATGACCTCACATGCTGCGGTTGTTGCACACCCGACGGTTCGCAACCGGTATTCAGGACTGGCAGACGCGTCGGCGCTCGTTGGATCCCACGCCACGCGGGCCCAGGGGACAATCGGGGGCAATCTGATGAACGCTTCCCCGGCGATGGACACCGGAGCGCCGTTGCTGTGCTTCGATTCGGCGGTGACACTGGCATCCGCAAGGGGCACCCGTAACCTGAGCCTGGCCGACTTGTGGACCGGCCCTGGCCACACTTCCGCAGGGCGCGACGAGTTGCTTGTCGCCGTGCACGTCCCCGCACCACCACCCAGCACAGGAAGCGCTTACGTCCGGCTGCAGTACAGACGGCAAATGGAAATCGCCGTCGTCGGCGCTGCCGCGGTGGTAACGCTTTCTGAAGGCACGGTGACCGCTGCCGCGATTGCGATCACCGCTCTGGCGCCGGTCATCCACAGGGTTGCCGAGGCTGAAGCTCGACTGATAGGCGGCAAAGCCAACGCTGCGGCTATAGCTTCTGCGGCCGATGCGGCCGCAGAGGCTTCCCGGCCGATCGACGACGTTCGAGCCTCCGCCAACTATCGCAAGGCCATGGCCGCAGTAGTTGCGCGCCGCGCCATCGAGACAGCCATTTCCAGGGCCGGCGGTGCGGAAGTCGAAATTCCGGCAAGCGAATCGACCTACGGGAGCTGACAATCACGTACCCGATCACCCTCAATGTCAACGGGACTCCGTACCCCGTGTCCGTCCCGGCCTCAGCGACCCTGTTGCACGTAGTGCGCGAGCAGATCGGCTTGACCGGATCAAAGGAAGGCTGCGACGATTCGGAGTGCGGGGCTTGCATGATGCTGCTCGACGGAGAACCCGTGAATTCCTGCTCATATCTGGCCGTGCAGGCCGATGGTTCCGCCATCACAACTGTCGAGGGTCTAGCCCCCGGGGACACGCTCGCGCCATTGCAGGAAGCGTTTCTCGTTGCCGGCGGCGTTCAATGCGGCTTCTGTACGCCGGGAATGTTGATCTCGGCAACACGGCTATTACGGGACAACCCGGACCCAACAACAGACGAGGTCAGGCTCGAACTATCCGGCAACCTATGCCGGTGCACCGGTTACGACGGGATCGTAAAGGCGGTCATGGAGGTTGCGGCGCGCACTGCCGAGAAAAGCGCGGGGGACTGACAACATCACTCGGCCGCCACACCGGTGACAACGAGCTGACGGTGCGGCTTTGTCACGCTCGCTTCAACAAAGCCAACTGCTCTCAGTCGCTCGGCCAACCGAACAGCGGATGCCCGGTTCAGCCCATGCGAACCCCTGGTCTCGCTCTCGATGACGAGGAACCGGCCGTTGGGTCGCAGCACACGAAGTGTCTCGGCGATACCCGCAGCCTGATCCTCCCAGTGATGGAAGGCGTGGATCGTCCACACCCGATCGAACGAAGCGTCCGGAAACGGGAGCTGCTCGGCACCACCGACGACGAACTCGACATTGGCGAACTCATGCGAGCGGCGGCGCGCGATCTCGACCATCGCCTCGCTGCGATCAAGGCCGACGGCAGCCGCAACCAGGGGTGCGGCAGCTCGCACTGCTGCGCCTGGCCCGCATCCGATGTCGAGGACGTGGTGAGGAGAATCGAGTTCCGCGAAGGCCGGAACAAGCCGATTCGACTTGGGGTTCCGCCCAATCAGCGAGTAGATCTCACTGCGGAGCCGGGACCACGGTGCTGCGTCGGCCATGAACAGATTCTCGTCCCAACGGAAGTGCTTCGCCAGATGGCCGCATGTAACCGTCCAATCGCAATGGCGTCGGCGACCTCCAATCCGCCCGGCGTCGAATCCTCTGCGGACTGGATCCGGGAATGCCTTCGATCTCACAGCGCGCTTCCTCCACTTTGGTGAAGGTGCAGTAATTGCGAACCCTTAGCTTCGGAAACAGCTGGTGGGTGCCGTACCTGGCCTGAGCCGCCGCAACTACTTCCTTCAACAGGATCGAAACGTCTTCATCCGACTCGTCGTCGACGATGTCGAGGATGTGGCGTCTGATCGGTTCTCAGATGCGCTCGTCCATAGTCCACTTGTCGAGCCCGCCGGCACGGGCCCGAAGTGACGATCTCGCTTTGTCACGGAGATCATTCGATACAGGTGCCGAGTACGGATGCCGGCTCTTCGAATACTCGCCCCCTAAGAGCTCGGGTCAACAGCTCTCGGACCCGACCGGAGTGACTCGACGATTTCGTCGGCTTGGCGTCGCAGCAAACGCCGGTCGGCATCATGCTCGGCCAGGTCGGCAGCCCGCTCGTAGGCTGCTGCGGCGTCTTCGAGCCGGCCCAATCGCCGCAGCATTGCGCCGCGAGACGCGTGCATGAGGTGATACCCGGCGAGCGAACCGGCAATCTCGTCGAGTGCATGCAGCCCTTGAACTGCGCCGTGGAGCTCGCCAACGGCAATGGCACGGTTCAGCGCGACGATCGGCGTCGGTGCGATCTCCATGAGCCGGTCGTAGTTGACGACAATCTGGCTCCAATCGGTCGCCTCGACGCTGCGCGCTGAAGAGTGAACCGCTTGAATCGCCGCTTGGAGCTGAAACGGCCCAGGCTGATCGCGGCGGATGCAACTGCGTACGATGGCCTGCCCCTCCTCGATTCTCCCCTGGTCCCATAGCGACCGATCTTGGTCTCGCAGCAGCACGACATCTCCTGATTCCCAACGTGCGGCCATACGCGATTCGTTGAGAAGGAGAAGCGCCAGCAGCCCTGCGACCTCCGGCTCGTCGGGCATCAACCCTGTCAACTCTCGCGACAGTCTGATCGCTTCCGTCCGCAAACCGGCACCACTCTCGCGGTCGGCGCCGGCGTTGTAGATGAGGTATAGGGCGGTGAGCACTGCCTGCAACCGATCCGGCAACTCGGCCGCAGCCGGAACTCGGTAGGGGATGTTGGCCGCTTTTATCTTGTACTTGGCACGGGTGAGTCGCTTCGTCATCGCCGCTTCGGTCACAAGAAACGCACCGGCCACCTCCGCCACCGACAGGCCGCCGAGCAGGCGCAGCGTGAGCGCCACCTGGTGCTCGAGTCGAAGTGCCGGGTGGCAGCACGTGAAAATCAGTCGAAGCTCATCGTCGGCAACGCCTGCGTCGTCGAAGGGCGTCGGGCTGTCGGTTTCCGGTTCGACCATGGCAAGTTCTAGAAGCTCCCTCCCCCTCACCTCTCGACGGAAACGATCGATAGCCCGATTGCGCGCCGTTGTGATTATCCAGCCGGCCGGGTTTGGGGGAATGCCGGAATCGGGCCACCGATCTGCGGCAACCACGAAGGCGTCCTGGACGGCATCCTCTGCCGCCGTGATATCGCCGAAGACACGAACCAAGTTCGCGACCGCCTTGCCGTACGCCTCGCGAAACGTCGCCTCAATGCTTGCGGGGGCGGACCGGCCCGCCTCCACCTCGACTAGGCACCTGCCTGCGGCATGTGGTCGGCGACCTTGCCTGTGGCGTGAAACGGCCGCACCTCGATGGCATGGTTCGTGGCAGCCGCTGCTTTGCGGCCCCAGGCCAGCGCCTCGTCGAGGTCGGCTGCGTTGATGATGTAGAAGCCCGCAATGTGCTCTTTGGCTTCAACGTAGGGGCCGTCCGTCAGCAGAGCTTCGCCCGCTCTGTCCTGGACAACGGTTGCGGCATCAATTCCCGCCAACGCTCCACCGAAGACGAAGGTCCCCGTTTCGTCCATCTCGGCTTCGAGGGCGATCACGCGCGCCATGAACTCCTGCATTTGCTCCGGAGAGGTTGGGGCTCCTTGCGGGGCTCCACCCGTCGCGGCGTGGGTGGACAACAGATACTGACCCATTATTAGCTCCTAAGTCTGCGCGGGCACTCCCGCTCTCACCCTAATTACGAACGGCGGCCCTCGATCTGGACACTTCTCGAGAGCTCGTCGGCGCCTAACCTCGGCGGCCCGCCGACCTAGGAGTTGAAACATGGGCAAAGTCTCAATGATGGGCACGATCACGTGTCAGGAGGGCAAGGGCGACGAGATGGAGGCCGTGTTGGTGGCCATGGTCGAGGCAGCCCGCGAAGAACCGGGCACCGAGATCTACTCATACCACCGCTCCGAAGACGACACGTTCTGGTTCTTTGCCTTGATGACCGACCAAGGCGCCATGGAAAGCCACGGTAGAACTGAGGCGATGCAAGCTGCTATGGCAACCTTCATGCCGCTCATGGCCGATCGACCCCAAATGACGGTCACCAGGCCGGTCGCCGCGATCGGATTCGAGATCTAGAACGTTGGAAGGTGGACGATTGTGACGCCCGCCTTCCAACTCCGCCCAAGCAGAGAGGCTGTCCCTTATTGACCGCCGTTCATGTCGACGCACATGAACACCTGGATCTGACCGCCATGTTTGACGTGCGGATGGCTGTCGCAGGCGGCTGCTGCAGCGTCGAGGGAATCGGCTGCGATCACGGTGTAGCCGGTCGCAGGGGTATCGCCGAGTGGCCCGTCTTGAACTCCGCTGCCGGCGATGTGTTTCGAGTCCGCAAAGGGCGCTCCCCCGTCGACGATCGCGGAACCCATCTGCTCGTACCAGGCCCCCCACTCCGCCATGATCTGCTGCATCACTTCGGGGTCTTCTTGCATCCCCATGCCACCGCTGTAGAGCACCATGTAGCTCGCCATTGTTGCCTCCCATGTCGTGACGAAGACTCAAGGTAGGGAATCGGCTCGTGCGAAATCAACCACGCCGCTCAGACACGCTTCGCCGGAAAGTTGTCCTGTGGCGCTTGACTCTCCCCCGAGGGCAGGCTCGATACTGGAAGCAAGGAGGTTCGCGAGATGGTTCTCGTTCCGATTGGACGCTTCTCTGAAATGACTCGATTATCGGTCAAGGCGCTGCGCCTTTACGACCGCAATGGTCTGCTCAAACCCGCTCACGTCGACCCGGCTTCTGGCTACCGGTACTACAAGCTGGGTCAAGCGAATCGGGCCGAAGCGGTGCGGATTCTGCGCTCGGTTGAAATGCCGCTCGACGAGATCAAAGAAATCCTCGGCACAGAAGACCTAGATCTCGTACGCAAGCAGCTGATGGCCCACCGGGAGAGACTCGCCGAGAAGCTGGCCACACACGAACGGATGCTCGCCTATCTGGAGACACTCATCGAACGCAAGGAGGGGATCATGCCCTACGACGTACAGATCACGGACGTGAAACCGCAACTCGTCGCCGCGACGAAAAAGCACACCAACCTTCGCCAAATCGGCGATGACATTGCCGCCGGCTTCGGCGCTCTTACTCACCAATTGGGCCGAGAAGGAGCCGCACCAACCGGGCCGCCCTTTATCATCTACCACAGCGTCATTGATGAGGAAACGGACGGCCCCATAGAGCTGTGTGTTCCCGTCGCTAAGCGCCTTGCGAGCGGTGGCGACGTATACGGGCGTGACGTCGAAGGCGGGTCTGTTGCAACGACCGTGCACCACGGGCCGTACGAGCAGATCGCAGCGGCCTATCACACCCTCACGGGGTGGATTTCCGACCACGGACACGAGATTGCCGGCCCCCCGCGCGAGATCTACTTGAACGATCCACACACGGTGGCGCCGGAGCAGTTACTCACGCGGGTCGAGTGGCCGATACTCCCCCAGCAAACCTGACCGACGTGCCTTGGTTGCAGCAAGGTGAGGCGTCACGGCTGCTACGTCTCACCTGCCGGTCGGCACAGAGTGCGGCGGCGCCGCGCGAGGAATATGACGGATTGAGCCGCCGCGTGTCGAATCCCCTCGCGGTCAAAAGCCGCAACCCCGCCACCGATCGACCAAGATAGGGGCCTTGCCAGACGTCATCCTCGCTCAAGAATCGGCAGCCATAGACGGGTTTCTTCTCGTCGGTGGTCTTCTCGGTGGATTGGCCATCTTCTTGCTCGGCATGGAGCAGATGACTGAGGCCCTCAAGCTCGTCGCCGGCGACCGGCTGCGAGGAGTGCTGAGCCGCCTCACGAAGAATCGATTCGTGGGCCTGCTGACGGGTGCAGGGATCACGGCCGTCATCCAGTCCTCGTCGGTCACAACCGTGATGGCGGTGGGGTTCATCTCCGCTGGTCTGATGACTTTCGCCCAATCGGTTGGGATCATCATCGGCGCCAATATCGGCACGACGATCACGGCCCAGATCATTGCTTTCAAGGTGACGACCTACGCGCTGTATGCCGTTGCTGTCGGTTTCGGCATCACGTTCTTGTCGAAGCGGGGATCACGCAGGGCCTGGGGCTCCGCTTTGCTTGGGCTTGGCCTTGTCTTCCTTGGAATGACCCTGATGGGCGATGCCATGTCGCCGCTTCGCGAAAGCGAAACCTTCATCGATGCGATGGTCGCTTTGGAAAACCCCTTCTTCGGTGTCGCCGTCGGAGCCCTTTTCACGGCGGTTGTGCAGTCCTCGTCGGCTACGACCGGAATCGTCATCGTCCTGGCTCAGCAGGGATTGATCTCACTCGAGACCGGAATTGCGCTCGTTTTGGGTGCCAATGTGGGCACATCCATCACTGCGATTCTGGCGGCTGCCGGGAAGCCTCGCGAAGCTGTGCGGGCTGCCGTTGCTCATACTGCATTCAACATAGGCGGGGTGATTGTCTGGCTCCCTATCGTTGGAGTACTGGCTTCGCTCGTCTCGAACATCGGCGGAGGAACGGCCCGGGAAGTCGCCAACGCTCATACGATCTTCAACATCATCAATGCATTGCTGATCATCGGGTTTGTGCCCCGGTTCGCTCGGCTCATCGAACGTGTCGTGCCCGATCGGCCCGCCGCAATCGAGGCCGCCATCCAGGCCAGGTATCTCGATACAGCTTTGCTGAGCACTCCTTCGTTGGCAATCGATCGTGCCCGGCTCGAGCTGCTGCGCATGTCTGACCGCGTGCGCAACATGCTTGCGGGATCGCTGGCGGCCACGATCTCGGGAAGCAGATGGGAGCTGACCGACATCGAGAATCAGGACGACGAAGTCGATGCCCTATATGGGCACATCATCCACTACCTAGGACTCGTCTCGGAAACGAGGCTCAGCGAACGTAGCAGTGACGAGATCACTGCCCTCCTCAATGCAACCAACGATCTCGAGGCAATCGGCGACTTGGTTGCGACCAACATGACCAACCTCGGCATGTCGCGCATCGAGCAGAACCTCTCGGTCAGCGACGAGACGGCGCAGGTGCTCGCCGACTTCCACGCAGCGGTCGCTGAGTCACTGGACCTGGCGATGCTCGCACTGACTCAGCGCAACGCCGATGCAGCTCGCAAAGTCTCGGGGATGAAGAGAACTGTCAACAGCCTCGAGCGAGCCGCAATGGCTCATCAGGCTGAGCGGTTGACGGCCGATGCTCCTGATCGGATTGCGACCTACCGGCTCGAAATCGAAATCGTCAACACGCTAAAGAGGGTCTTCTACTTCACCAAACGGATTGCCCGCCTCGCGGTGCCCGAGCCTGAGCGCGCAGCAATCACGGACGACTGACGGTGCACCCAAGCCCCAGCACGCCGCTCACCGCGGACTTGGTCGCCCGTCTCCCCTAGGAGGAATCACTTGAGCCACCAGCCGCGTCGATTGATCGAAGGACAGCCAGTGCTCGTCGTCGTCGACATTCAGGGCGGCGCCCCGAAGGACGACCAGCCTTCCGCCTTGCCTTTCATGGCCGGCTACCAAGATGCCATGGACAACGCTCCCGGTCTCGTCGCCACAGCCCGCGAGTGCAAGGTGCCCATCGTCTTCTTTCAGGAGGCGCATCGCCGAGACATGGTGGACTTCGGACGAGAGCTCGACGGTGCCGAGGAAGTCCACCTACTGGAAGGCGACCCGGGTACCGCCGTCGACCCAGCGCTCGGAATGCGTCCGGACGACTACTTCATCACCAAACGACGCTACTCCTGCTTCTTCGGCACGGAGTTCGAGATCCTGCTCAAGGGCCTCAAGGCGGACACCCTCATACTCGTGGGTGGTCACACAGATGTTTGTATCCACTACACGTTCGTAGACGCCCACCAGCACGATTACTTCTGCCGCGTCGTCGTGGACTCGGTAGCCGGATCGAGCACCGAGGCCCACGATGCGGCGCTCAGAGCAATGGAATACCTGCAGACGGGAGCGCGCCGCACTGCGGCCGAGGTCATGGCTGCATTCGAGGAGTTTGCGGCTCAGTCGTGAATTGAGCCGAACAGCCTCTTGAAAGTATGCGTGCACTCGACACCGGATGCTTCGAGAACAACGAACGCGGGATGGTTCTCCTCGTCGGCGAGCGCGGCATCGTGGTCGTCCATGCTCTCCCAGATACCCATGATCTCGAAAATACCGTCGTCTTCGAAGAGGAAACATTCGGCCAGGCCTCGTGGCCGCTCCAGAGCGACCAGATTGGACCAGGCGGCGTAGATGTGTGCAGACACGGCATCGTCAACTGCAGCTCGGCTCACCGAAACGATCTTCATGTTTCCTCCCGAAGGCGCTCTGTGTGGTCACCGACCACGCCAGCAAATCTACGTGGCCGTGACGCCTCGCGACGGCTGGAGCCCGCTGATTACCCGTTGCCGACTTGGTGCAGCACGTCGTCGGGTAGCCGGTTGAGAGCCTGGGGCCCTTCCGCAAACCACACCGGCGTAACGGCGTGCCTCGAGCAGAGCCCGGCCGAAGCCTTCTCGAACGTATAGGGTCGAACCGTGGCTGATATACGGTTTGGCACCTTCTTGGCCCCCGAAATGCTGCCTGTGTACCAGGCGATCGCCGATGGAATCGGCAGACGCATCGGAGCGACAACGGAATTGGTCGTCGAGACCGACTACGAGAACTGCCTCAACGACGTGAATGACATTTGCTTCGTGTGCAGCCTTCCCTACGTCATGTTCGAGCGGAACGGAGTAGCCCCCGCAGTACCGATCGCGGCTCCAGTCCTGATTGGAGACCGGTACGGCGGCCAGCCGATATATTTTTCTGACGTCATCGTCCACCGCGACAGTGACGCTGCATCATTTCTCGACCTGCGCGGCAAGTCCTGGGCATACAACGAACCGCTGTCCCAATCTGGATACGGCATCACCCGCTATCACTTGGTTTCCATCGGAGAAACGAACGGGTTTTTCTCCGAAGTCGTGGCGGCGGGATTTCACGAGACGTCGATACGAATGGTTGCCGCAGGCCTCATCGATGCCTCCGCTATCGACTCGCAGGTACTGGCGATCGAGATGAGGGATCGGCCAGAGCTGCGAGATCAGCTCAAAGTCATCGAAGCGCTCGGACCTTCGACAATCCAACCAGTGGCAGTATCGAAGCGTTTCGGTGAAGACTTCCACGAAGCCGTTCGGGAGGTACTGGTCGGCTTTGCAGACTCTCCGGGAGGGCGAGAGATACTCGACATCGGTGTCGTCTCGAAGTGGGTACCGGTAGGGCCGTCCGACTACGACGACATCCGTGCGATGGTCGAGGCGTGCGAAGCGGCCGATTTCATGGAAATCCGCTGACTACAGCGAGTCCGCCAGCGCAGACCCGGTCGGCCGGTTCAGCCCCGTGGCTACCAGACGACGGGAACATCTAACGGCACGGTTCGGGGCGGCACATCAGAAGAGCTGCTCGCCGGGCAGCTCCGCCGCTTGCTCCACCCACATGGCGAACTGCGCTTCCTCGAGCCCACGGTCCTCGTAGATGTGGAGGTAGCGCACGCTCTCCTGTTTGGACTCGACTGGGGGCAGAGGTCGCAGCGTGGCACCGTTGAGGAAGGAAACCTTTATGAACTTCGTGAAGCAATGAAAGCCGAGGAACCAACCTCGACCCTCCATGCCGTAGAACGGCGTGTTCCACCGCACGGCCTTGCGTACGTCAGGCACTGTGCGAACGATGAGCTCATCGAGACGGCGACCCATGTCACGCTTCCAGCCCGGCATTGCCGCAATGTATGCCTGCACGGGCTTGTCTCCGTCGGCCTTGGCGATTTGCGGGTTGCCGCCGGAGAGCAGCACGGGCTGGGCAGCCTTTGCCACTTCTTTCGACTCGGTCACATGCGCTCCACTGCGGCTTGCTCCCGGCAATCTATCAAGCCGGCCGTCACGTTTACATTCGCACCGCGTTACGTCCGGACCACATCGATATCGCCAAGTATCCTGGAGCTCGACCTTGAATCAGCACCGCGGTCTCGAGGTGGATGGAGTGGGGATGAATACCGAAGTCGACGCCTACGTGGCTCGGTCGGACAAGTGGCCCAAGGAAATGGCGGCATTGCGACCGATTCTCCTGAGCGCGGGACTGACCGAGGAGATCAAGTGGGGTAAGCCGTGCTACTCCCATGAGGGCCGCAACATCGTCATCC
Organism: Actinomycetes bacterium; assembly: GCA_024638645.1. GTDB lineage: Bacteria > Actinomycetota > Acidimicrobiia > Spongiisociales > UBA5794 > JAHEJX01. Next base: position 8,706 of record JAHEJX010000043.1, on the reverse strand, counting down.
TCCAGGAGATGAACGATTTCCTTTCGCTCATGTTCTTCAAGGGGGCTCTGCTGAACGATGCGGCGGGAGTGCTCGAAGAGCAGGGTCCGAATTCACGTTCGGCTCGCCGCATCGTATTCACCTCCCCGCAAGACGTCGCGCGTCTGAGCGAAACAGTGCGGACCTACGTCGGCGAAGCCATCGATGTCGAGGACGCCGGGCTCGAGGTGGGTCCGGCACCCGATCCGATACTGATCGATGAGCTGCAGAATCGCATCGATACTGACGCGGCTTTCAAGGCTGCCTTCGAATCGCTGACACCCGGTCGACAGCGCGAGTACAACCTCTATTTCTCAGATGCGAAGCAGGCCAAAACTCGCCAAGCCCGTGTCGACAAGTACGCCGCAAAGATCATGGAAGGCAAGGGATTCCGCGATCGGTGAGACGGGGGCAGCGGCCGACAGGCCGGTAGCTCAAGGGCTCGATCGTGCTTGCTCCGTATAGAAATCGGCAAATTGGGTCGGTTTCATCGCGAACACTTGCGATCCGAGTTCCAGCGATTGTTCTCTCAGCTCGGTCGATCGTATGTCGATGAGCTTGGTCAGGCCGGCGAACGCGTCGGCGGACGTCGCTGCAGCAACTGCGAGAACGTCGGCAAGGTCGTGGTCGGCTCCCACCGTTTCTGACAGCTCATCTAGCGTCGTCACCAGCACCGCAACGGGCGGATCGCACGCACCGCTCAACGCCTCCAGCTGGTATCGCAGGTAATTGATGCGCTTTCGCCACTCGTGGAAGGCGTGAGCAGAGTCGAGTTGTTTGGCCGCCCTCATCGAGCGTCGCGCTGCTCTGTACCCCCTTCGCACCGCTCCCATCAACGCGGCGAGATCCTGCTCCTCGTATTCCGGCGGTGATGCAATCTGGCTGATCCGAGCTGATAATTCCGTCAGTTCCTGTCGTGCCCTCGCCCTACCCTCGGCGTCGGACCGCAGCTGCCGCAGCTTCGCTTTGTGACGCTGTGCGAGCAGGCCGCGGAGTTCGTGGATTTCGGCAACAACGGCCGGAGCGTCTTCGACGAGTTCGTCCAGGGTCGTCAGCAGTACCTTTGCGGTGCGGATTTCCGAGAGGCGTCGGCCCTGATCTCGGACCGTGTCGTTCGCCCATCGGTACGAATCCGGCCCCAGCTCGGTTCGGCACAAACGGATCAGACCTCGGAGGCGCTTGCCGGCCTTCCTCGCCAGATGCACCTTGTGATCGAGCCACGTGTCGTCTGGCTCATCGTCGAACCCTTCGATCATGACCGCGACCTGCTCCAAAGCCATGCGGCGCAGCGCGAAAGTCAGGTCTTCCTTGGCATGCATGACCAGATAGGGGCCTGGTGGCAACGCGCCCTCGAGTACGTCATCATCGGGGAAGTCGGTCAAGGCGCCCTTTCCGGCTGCGGGGAGTCAGATGCTACCGACAACCAGCGCCGCGGCTAACCAGCCGAACGTCCGCAGCTCTCGTTGAGACTGCAGCCACTTGAACGTTTACGCGGAGGGCGGACCGACGATGAGAGGGTCGGGTCGTCCGACGATGTTGTCGTCGCGTTTGGGATAGTCGAGTTTGCTGAGAACAAACCGCATCGCTTCGATGCGGCCGCGCTTCTTGTCGTTGGAGCGAACAACCGTCCACTCTCCATGGGGGTGGTGGGTTCGACGAAACATCTCGTCTTTGTAATGCGTGTAGTCATCCCAGCGATCGAGGGATGCCAAATCGTTCGAGCTCAGTTTCCACTGGCGCACCGGATCGATGCGACGAATGGTGAAGCGTGTCAACTGCTCCAGCCGAGAGACGGAAAACCACAGCTTGATGAGAATCAATCCGGACTGGGTGAGCATGCCCTCGAACAGCGGAGCAGATCGCATGAACTCCTCGTACTCCTCGTCCGAGCAGAATCCCATGACCGGCTCCACAACCGCGCGGTTGTACCACGAGCGATCGAACATCGTGATCTCGCCAAACGTCGGCAGATGAGGCACATAGCGCTGGAAATACCACTGCCCCCGCTCCCGCTCCGACGGTGCCGGCAGCGCAATCACGTGCATGCCGCGTGGATTGAGATGCTCAATGAAGCGCTTGATCGTTCCGCCCTTGCCTGCGGCATCGCGGCCGTCAAAGCCGATCACCATGCGCTTCCCTGACGATTGCAGCCACCTCTGCGCCTTGAGCAGCTCAATCTGGAGCAAACGTTTCGTCTCTTCGTACTCTTCGCGACCCATTCGCTCTTCGTACGGATGGTCCTCACGCCACGACTCGACCGGAGTGCCGTCGGGACCTAGTAGCACGGGGTCATCGATCTCGTCGAATGTGCCCTCGACCGACAGACCACGAGCTCGGAGTTCATCGACGGAGAATCCGCGCAGCCACGAAATGGCTTCCTCGAGCTCGACTGCCCATCTGACGCCGCTCTGAGAGGTCTCCTGTTTCACGACAGCGTGTCTAGCACGAGAGTTCCCAAAAGGCGACCGAACTCGCAAACGACAATCCCCCGCTTCGAAGAGCAAATGGCAGCGTGGGCACCGGCTCGGCGGTAACGTCCTGTTGCCAATGGCCTCGAAAGACAGACCGTTCGCGCCGATTCTCATGACTTTGCTGAGTGTGACGTTGTTGACAGCGTCATGCGCCGGCGACGCAGACGCGCCGGGAACGACAGCCCCGGTCACCATCGAGGCGGGAACGGCGCAACCTCCTCCGACGACCGCCACGACAACCGCGACCACGTCGACGCCATCGACCGTCCCGCCCACATCGTCCACGACCACAACCACGAACCCGCCGACAACCACGGCGCAACCCCGGTATTGGGACGATCTGGAACGAGTCAACTTCCTTCTACTCGGTAGCGACGCCGGTGTCGGGCGCACCGGCACCCGAACCGACACCATCATCCTCGTGAGCATCGATCCGGACACCGGAGATGCCGCCATGTTCTCTGTTCCGCGCAACCTCACTGAAGCTCCACTGCCGGACGGAATGGGCGTGTGGTCGTGCGACTGCTTCCCTGACATCATCACCCACCTGTGGGCGAACGGTGAGTGGTATCCGGACGCCTTCCCTGGACCACAATCGCCATCGGTCAACGCTCTCAAGTCCGCCCTCGGCCTCACATTCGGCGTTGACATCCACCACTACGCAAAGGTCGATCTCGTCGGTTTCGTCGAGATGATCGACGCTGTTGGCGGAGTCACCGTCACCGTCCCGCAACGTATCGTCGACGACACATACCCGCACGAGAACGGCGGCACTGTGCGGATCGTCATCGAAGCCGGTGAGCAACACCTCGACGGGCACCACGCCTTGGCCTACAGCCGGATTCGTCGCAACTCAGGCGATTTTGCCCGCATGCATCGCCAGCGTTGTGTAATCGCGGCCGTCTTGACGGGCACCGACGCAGCCGATGTGCTTGCCGGTGGAAACGATCTCGCCAGAGCGTTCATGGACCACGTCGAGACCGACATACCGGTGGAAGCCCTCGGAGACCTCATCGAACTGATCTCGCGTGTCGAGCTCGAGCGACTCGCAACGCTACGCATCACCAGCCACAACTATGGAGCCTCAGGCCATGCCGGGTACCAGTTATATGATTTAGACCAGATCCGGGCCGACGCCGCGGCGCTCATGGCCGATCCCACCGCGCAGCTCCCCACGCAGGACGCGCCGAGCCTCACTGAGAGTTGTGCGCTGTCATTCGACTGACCAAGCAAACCTCAGCTCGCCGAGTGAGGCCAGGGAACTAGCTCTAGATCGCTGCCCGTGAGCACCCAGGGCCCATGTAACGTCTTTCGGGTGGACGTTCTGCAATGGATGAAAGAAGCCGATCCTGCACTTCGCTGGCAGGTATTGCTCGATCTCGAGGGTGCTCCCGCGAACCAGGTCGGTGCGGCACGAGCGCACGTCGAGAATCAGGGGTGGGGAGTCCGATTACTTGATGCTCAGGGTCCGAACGGGCTTTGGGACGGCGGCGCCTGCTTCCCGTCTCCCTATGCCGGAGACGAGCCGGGACAGCCGTGGACGCCGACCATGCATACTCTGCAGACTCTCCAGATTCTTGGACTCGAACCCAGTTCCCGACGGGCGCAGCGGGCCATTTCGCTTGTGGCCGAAAACGCACGATGGGAACACGCCGGACAACGGTATTTCGACGGAGAAGTCGAACCATGCATCAACGGCAGGACTATCGAAACCGGTGCGTACTTCGGAGTGGACGTTGCTCCCCTCGTCGAGCGCCTGCTCAACGAGCGCCAGCCGGATGGCGGCTGGAACTGTGAAGCGGAGAACGGATCGGTGGTCACGTCGATCGACACAACGATCAACGTTCTCGATGGACTCCTCGCCTACGAGCTCGCGAAAGGCGCCAAGCAAGAGATTACCGAGGCACGCCAGGCGGCGGAGGAGTACCTGCTGGAGCGCGCACTATTTCGCCGCAAGACCACCGGAGAGGTCGCCCACGCCGATTTCCTCGTATTCGGATTTCCGTACTACTGGCGCTACGACATCCTGCGCTCTCTCGACTACTTCCGTCGCAGCAGGAGCAAGCCGGATCCGCGAATGGCTGATGCGATCGAGATAGTTCGTTCCAAACAGCAGCCTGATGGCACTTGGCCACTCGAGCGGATCTACCCCGGAAGGGTGCACTTTCACATCGAGGAGCCGGAAGGATCTCCAAGCCGCTGGAATACGCTCCGCGCGATGCGGGTGCTCGCTTGGTGGGAGCGGGGCACGCCGACTGAAGTCTCGCCAGCGGATCCCGAGTCCGGACGAGTGCCCCGCGGTTAGCCATCCATCGCTCCGACAGCGATATTCGCAATGTCGGATTGTGGGTTGGAAGCACACCGGCGATACGTGAAGGGGCAAGGCTGTGGACTGTCATCCGCGAGAGTGAGTTTCGAAGAACCGAACGATCTGGCGGCGAGCGTCAGCTGGGACGGCTCGTGATAGCCCGATCTGGAATGCTGCCTTATCGCGAGCAGCGGTCACGGCATCTCGAGCCGACCGATCCGTTCAGCGGTTCGAGCCGTGAACTGACAGAAAAAGTCGTCGCCGAACAGCGCCACATGCACGAGCGCAGTATGCAGCCAATAGAAGAGGCGACGTCGCTCGTAGCCGGGACGCAACGCCTGATGACGGGCGTAGCCGGCGAAGAACGCCTTACGCGACACATCGAAAACCTCGAGGTAGGCCAGCTCGAGTTCCACATCTGCGAACTGGAGATCAGGGTCCAACAGGCCGGCCAAACGCCAGCGTCCACCCTCGAGATTCACCATGACGTTGCCATCCCAGACGTCGCCATGCACGAGCGTCGGAGTACCGGCATCCCGCAGTGCCGCTCGGGCAAGGTCCACAGCCTCGTCTACCCGCGTCAGTACGTCGGGCGTCAGGCGTTCGGACACGGCGGGTTGGGTGCGGGCGCCGAGGAGGCGTGCGACGAAGACGTCGGCCCAGGTCACCGCTTCATCGGTGTCGATGCGACCGAAGCTTCTACGCTTGTGGTTGTGCAGCTCGCCGAGCACATCTGCGAGCTGGGCGTCGATGTCGGCCCGGTCGATCGGCGCGAGGTCAAGGCTGTTGAGACTCACCCCTGGGACATGTTCGATGAGCAAAAAAGCGTGCGGGATGAGGCGAGCGGAGTTGTCCTGGAGGTAGACGCTTGGAACCGGGCATGCGGTTTCGGCGCGCAGGTGTTCCAGCGCAAGGGCTTCTGCGACGAAGGTGTCTCCGCCGCTTCCGTGGAGCTTGACGACTGCGTGGTGTGGCGGCCGGTCGAAATCGAGGCGGAACACCGAGTTCACCAGTCCGCCCTTCAGAGGCAGGATCTGAGAACAGACCACCGGGCGACCCAACCAAGTGTGGAGAAGCCGCTCGGCCTCGGGGGTGGTCAGCTCCAGATCTGGTTGTGGATCGATCACCCCTACCCCCGCTCGACGTCGGAGAACGCCCAGGGTAAGTGATCTGGCGGTGAGCATCCATGATCCGAGCATCGCCTCGGGGGCATCAATCGCAGGCGTGTCACCTGATCGTTGCTGCGTTGAATGTGTAGTTGAACCGGATGCAGAAGACCGCCACCGTCGAGTATTGGGAAAGGTCGACGTCGTCCGGGATCTCGTAGTTCTGGTTGCCTTGATTCCCCTTGAGCACGCCAAGGTCGTAGAACCCATCGACGTGGTAGGCGTCCCGATCGTCGACCAGCCCGGACGGGCTGAGAATCACACGGAGATCAGGCCCATTGGAAACGTCGAGATTCTCAAACCGGATAACCCTCGTGCCATCTTCCAGTTCGATGAGGAAGACGTCACCGGTGCCCGCTTTGCCGGGTGACTCCAGCTCGGATTGATGGAGAACTGTAGGACCGGCCGGTGCGACCGTAGTCGTCGTCGTCGTCGTACTCGTGGTGATGGATGTCGTCGTCGATCCCTCGGTAGGCGCGGCCGTGGCAATTGTGGTCGAGGAAGTGATCGTCGGCGGAGAAGCCGTCGTCGTCACTTGAGCGACGGGGGCTTCGAATCCTTCGAGGCCCTCGTCGACCCGCTCATCGATGAACAGTTTCTGCGGCTCGAACCAGACGATGACAAATACGGCGAACGCCACGGCCGCCAGCGCGCCGGCAAACGCCAATCTCCGATGTTCCTGAATCCAGTTCCGCACGTCCCGTTCCTCTGCTTGTCAATGCTTGGCAAGGGAAACCAGAGATCGCGGCATATGTTCCGGAACAATCCATGAACTCGAGAATGCCTGGTTGAGCGCTTCGAACACATTCCAGATAAAGCCGCTCCCTCCAGACCCGCTGGTCAGGGCCCTAACGACGCGCGCATCCCGGCGACAAACTGCTCGTCCTGCTTGGCCGAGTAGCGGTTGGCCAGGAACGCCTTTGCTCCGTAGCCCGAGATGTATCGCAGTTGCTTAGTGCCGTCGCCGCCGCAGTGAAGATCACCTCAGCCACGTCCTCCGGCTTCCGGCTTCCGCTCGGAGTTCCCTCCTCCAGCGCAGCGGCCGCCATGTCGAGGAGCGGCTGGTGGTCGGCGAGGTCGGGCGTTGCGGCGAGGGGGCGGCTACTGCCCGATGGGATCTCACCCCGGTGAGGGCCGCCAGCGCTGTGTTACGTTCGGATCGCACGGATGGGCTCACATCGATCCGATCCGACACCCACGAGGAGGCACCATGGCGGAGCTCACCGTCACCACGCTCATCGATCGTCCGCCGCAAGAGGTGTTCGACTACATGTCCGATGTCACCAACTTCCCGCAGTGGCAGACCGACACGGTGACCGCCGAGTGGCTGTCTGACGGTCCGATCGGCGTCGGATCGAAAGCGTCCTCAGTAGCGCGGATGATGCGCTTGAAGATGATGGCTGGGTTCGAGATATCGATTTGGGATCCGCCCTAATCATGGGGCATGAAGGGGGGCATGGGCCCGATGAGATTCGTCAACGTGAACCGATTCGAGCCACGGGAAGGCGGCACGCGACTGGTCCAAGAGTTCCAGGGTGAGCTCAGCGGCGTGTTCAAGTTCGCCGAGGGCATAGCGTTGCGCCAGCTGACTAAGCAGGTTCAAAAGGACGGCCAAGCTCGCAAAGCATTGCTCGAGTCCCGCTAGCGGCAGTCGAACCAACCGCAGCGCCGGCAAGACTCGCCCTGATCGCCCACCACAGCGGCACCTCGGCGTGCGTTATCCGGTAGCCGCATCGTCTCGGGAACAGGGATCGGGTTTGAGTCCCAAAGCCCAACCCAGGGTTTGAACGACCACTAACCCAGAGCGGCAACGCTCGGCGGCGAGTGGTCCCGGCAGGACTCGAACCTGCTGTCCAGTCTCGGGTAGCGCAGATTGCCGGATCTTGAGCACTGCGGGGCGCTCGATGTCGCGCGGCGGGGTGACCGATCTGGGCGGTCAGACATCGAGGCGGTGCTACCCACGGAGCCATGACGAGCGGGCTGCTCTGAACTCATCAGCCGGCTCTCCAGTTGCCCTTATGTCTCTCGGGACACGGGATAGCGCAGGACAAAGGGAATGGCACCTGCAACGAAGACTGCCGGTATGGGACCCACCATAAGTCGAATACCGAGCCGTGCAATCCCTCCGGGCTCCACACCAGCCGTATATCCGAACAGACCGAGGGCAGCGCTCACGGCAACGAGTGACAGGCTCCGAGACACCTTCTCGGCAACGCCGTATACCCCGAAGTACAGACCCAGCGAGTCAGCTGTGTCCGATGCATCAACTGCGTCGGGGATCATCGACCACGGGAGCAGCCAATGGGCTGCATTGCCGAATCCGATCAACGCAACGAGCGCCACTGCTGGAATCAGACCGCCTTCGGGAACCGCCATCACCAGCAGCAGGCCAAGCACGGTGACACCGAGACCGCCGGCGTACGCTTGATGTTTGTTGTAGCGGGCCGATAGCCGGCGCCACACCGGCACACCGACAACGACGGACACCAGAAGCACTCCGATCAGCAGACCGGCTGCCTCCTCGCTCTGACCCAGATGGTGGATGACGAAGAACGGCAGTGCGGCAGAAGTTGCGGTGAACGCTATCCGGATGAGGCTGAGGGCTACGACGAGGAGAAGGAACGGCCGATTGCGCAGGGCCGAGCGTGCTGTATGCAGCATGGGCAGCGGCGAATCCCGAGCTTCCCGCCTTTCGCGGATTCGAAGGCCGGTTACTGCCACGGCGAGGCCGGCAAGCACACCG
>JAHEJX010000212.1 GCA_024638645.1 Actinomycetes bacterium | reverse complement strand
AGGGCTCCACCCAGATTGCCGAACGACTGGGCAACCTCCGCTATCACACCTTTGTCAGACGTTTCATCGACGACGTAACCACAAGCGCGGGGCGCCACGGTGCCGAGGTGCACCGCTATGTGGGCGACGAGGTGATCTTCACGTGGAACGAGCACAAGGGCGTCGCCGATGCTGCGTGCGTGCGAGCCGTCTTCGCCATCGGCGACGCACGGCTCCGTGGTAGTCCTCGGCGAGACTCGGTGATCTCTCGCTGAAGTCCAGCTCTCCTCCGCTGTTCCTGTCTGTCCAATACTGGCCCATTGATCTCATGGCTGGAAGGAGGTGCTCGGCGTGAACCGTTTCAAGCTTCATGTGAGCGTCGGCACCATGCCCCATGACAAGGTGCGCCGCAGCATCGAACTGCTGGGTACGAAAGTAACAACGCCGAGACACCGACAATCCCTATTCAACGGCGGTGGATTTGACCGTCCATGCGACAAACGCGAGCCAGACCATCAGCACCGCGACGAAGACCCGCTGAGTGGCCCCCACCGGGCCCTCCTCCGGCGTAGCGAAGGTGACTAGGAGGCCCACCGTGAAGGCGATCGCGAACCACTTCTGAGCAGAAGCGAACCGTTGGAATCTGTCGTCGCGGTCGAACACGCCCCTTAGGAACCAAGCGGCGACAAGCAACGCGAGGAATAACACGAAGGATGCGACCACGTGGACGGTTCCCGAGGTTGAGAGATTCGTCTGGCCGGTGGGGTCACCGTTGAAAGCGCCAACCGTGAAGAATGCCAATCCGGCGACCACGAACAAGGCCGTTGTCGTAGCGACTCGCTTCCCGCTCACCAGGCTTTGCCTGAGCCCCTGGGCGATCGCGAGCGCCGCGAGGCCGCCGGCGAAGAAGGCGGCCCGCATCAGCCAACCGAACGATTCACCTCGGGCGTAGTCACTCGTGTACTCGTTGACCACGCTGAAGCCGGGTTCAAGGAAGTGGAGGGAGACGAGGGAAACCACGAAGAAGCCAATCCCAGCGAGGCCGATGTTCCCCAACTGCTCGGCTCCCAAAGCTCGCTCTCTCGTGTCTAGCCGTTCGACGCTCACTCCGTCCTCCTCGTCCGCCGACAGATGCAGCATCCGCTGCCTTGGACAATCTTTCGAATCCCGCCCGCTTGCGGGGCATCCACTCCAAGATAAGAACTGTGGAAGAGCGGTCCTAGCCGGATGGCCATCTATTCCGGTGGGGAGATCCCCACTCGGGATTCCGGCTGTCCCCCTGCCGGATCAGGAACTGGTGTGCGATCATGCAATCCGATGAGATCGTCCTCACATCCCTCTGACGCCGGTGACCGGCGCGACGTATCTCGCGTTCGCCCGGCGAAGTTGCCCGAGATCGTGCTGATCGCAGGCCTGGTGGCCTCTCTCGTGTCTGTGGTGGCTGTGGTAGTCGCGGGCGACGTCGCCGACCTGCCATGGACGCTGGCGCGGGCGGCGGTAGTGGGCCTGGCTGCGCTGGTCCGCGCGAAACGACCCGACCACCCACTCTCGGGTTGGTTCGCCTTGGTGGCAGGCCTGAGCGCCATCGAGATGGTGCCGACCGGAGTCCTCTCGCTTCTGGTCGAGGGAGGAAGCACTGGACTCGCAATCGTGGTGACGAACTTCCTTGCGCAGTTGTTTGCCGTGGCTTCCGTCATCGCAAGCTCTCGCCTCTTCGGGCTCTTCCCCAATGGGGCGTACAGGAACCGGTGGGAGCGAAGGGTGCTGGCTTCCTTTTGGTGGCTGCTCTTGATCCCCGGCGCGTTGCTCTTGGCTACTCCGGTTGTGCCGATTTCCGAATACCTGGAGCTGCCTGCTGTGCCGAACCCGCTCCATATCCTCCCGGTCTCGCTTGAGTCTGCTGCAGCTGAATCGGTGATGGGTTTGACGAGTTTGTCCGTGGCGGCGGCCGTCCTGATGCTGGTGATCCGCTACCGGAGCCTGGGCTCGCTCGAACGAGGACAGGTGCGAGTCCTCACTACTCCGGTGGTGGTTGGCGTGTTCGCCGGGTTTGCGA
>JAHEJX010000211.1 GCA_024638645.1 Actinomycetes bacterium | reverse complement strand
TACTCACCCGCGTGCTCGGCATCGTCACCCGAGCGTTGTCGACGAGCATGATTCGCCGTGCCGGGCTCAGTGTGCGCTCGGGGTCCAAGACCGGTATCGTCACCGCCATTCAGCGGTTTGCAAGCAACCTCGGACTCAATATCCACCTCCACATGCTCGTCCCCGACGGCGCGTACTCCTTTGAGCACGACCGCCCGAGGTTCCACCGCGTCCCCGCTCCTTCGCGCGGCGAACTCGAACGATTGCTCGATACCCTCATCGGGCGCGTCACCCGCACGCTGGTGCGTGCCGGCGTGCTCATCGAGGACCCACTCCCAGGTGGGTCAAACCAGCCTTACCTCGACCTCGAGCCCGACAGCCCCCTCGACGCGCTCAATGCCGCCGCCGTGCGCTACCGCATCGTCGTCGGCCCCTTGGCCGGACGCAAGACCATGACGCTGCACGACCCCACCAGAGTCGCACCAAGCACCCCGAGCAAGCCCTTCACCGTCTCGCGCGACGGCTTCTCACTGAACTGCGCCGTCGCCTGCGAGCCCCACGAGCGCAGCCGGCTCGAGCGCGTATGCCGCTACATGGCCCGCCCGCCCATTGCCCAGTCGCGGCTGAGCGTCGATGGCGATGGCCTGGTGGTCTACGAACTGAAACGCCCTTTTACAGATGGGACCACACACGTATTGTTCGAGCCCATCGACTTCATCGCTCGTCTCGCCGCGCTGGTGCCTCGACCACGGGCCCATCTCGTGCGTTATCACGGACTGTTTGCACCCAACGCCCGTCACCGTCGCCTCCTCGTGCCCCGCCATCGCTGCACCCGCACCCAGCAAGCTGAGAACACGAGCGAGACGTCCACCGCGCCGCTGACCTGGATGGCCCGACTCAACCGAGTGTTCGGTCTCCACCTCGAGACCTGTCCAAAGTGTGGCGGACAGCTTCGTGTGATCGGCGAGGTCACCGAGCCGACGGTCATCGCTCGAATCCTCGAACACGTCAAACAACGTGAGCGCCATGAGCGCAATCCGCGCGCTCCACCCGTGTCGCTCCCCACCTAACCCACCTCGTCACGCTCGAGCCTTCAAGCCCCAACCGTCAGCTTGACCGCCGGTCTCGTGCATTAAAAAGTCCCGTCAGATTTCAGCCCCACCGTATGTCGGGCAATGACCCGTGCCCCCGTAGGCCGGCATCGATACCGGTAACGACCGGGCAAGTCCGCCCTCCGCCAGCGACCCCGCAACACCTAACCAATACTCCGGCTGTACCGCAATTCGGTGGTTTCTTTTCCCTATTGGCCTGCTAAACTTCTGATCAATAGGTATTTTCGCTCGAGGGAAATTCGGGGCCCCACACCAGAAGAGATTCTCACCCTGCGGAAACATGGACGCGTTCCCTGGTGCTCGCGGGAAACATTCCGTTCACTTAACTGTTAGGCGGACCTGCGAAGCAAAGCGTCGCGTTTCCCATAGCGGTAAGATCCAGTTTCTGCTGTGAGAGATTTGCACTATATCCGAATCTAACTCTAAGAAATCTCCATTCGGGTTAGTCGCAGTCATTCTCGGCTGCGTCGCGCTTCTGGGTGCTGTAATGCATTTCTGGGCTGGGCCCTTCGCGGAGTCACAGCCGATCGAAGAGACCCTGGCCGAGGCGGCAGTGAGCATTCGCAATGCGGTAATTGCGGAGTTGTCCGGTGACGAGCCTGAAGGTCGTTCGGTCCTTTCCGGCGATCGGGATATCGACCGAATCATTCAAGTAAGTGTGGCCGCAGTTGCTCTACTAGGGATCTTCCTGGCAGTAGCGTCGTTCCTTCGCCGCGAAGATCTCCGGTACTCAGGCAGCGCCATAGCTCTGGGAGGTGGTGCTATAGCATTTCAGTTTTTCGCAATAGCGCTTGCGATTATTGTCGGTGCAATAATCATTGGCTTCATTATTCATTCGCTCGGTTTTTCGTAGGCGCCGCCTGACAAGCGACGTGGTAATCAATAGGCAGGCAGGCGATTGGTGGCACGTAATCGAACTTCATTTCATTGCGGTCATCGCGGCTCCGCCTAACCGTTGGATGGAGCTG
>JAHEJX010000042.1 GCA_024638645.1 Actinomycetes bacterium | reverse complement strand
GTCGAGGCCGGCCACAGCCCGTTACCGGCGACGACTATTCAATCGATCCGTCAGAACCGGGTAGGCATCAAGGGACCGCTGCAGACGCCGATCGGCAGTGGCTGGCGCTCGGTAAACGTCTCCATGCGCCAGGCGCTCGACCTCTACGTCTCCCTCCGCCCCGTCAAGTCGCTACCGGGGCCGAGCCGGGCCCGCTACGAAGACGTCGACGTCGTCGTGGTCCGGGAGAACACCGAGGGCCTGTACTCGGGCCGGGAGCACGAAGCGGTTCCGGGCGTCGTCGAGGCGCTCAAGATCGTCACCCGGGACGCTTCGGAACGAATCGTCCGGTATGCGTTCGAATACGCTCGCGCCAACGGCCGGCGCACCGTGACCGTCTCGCACAAGCAGTCCATCATGCCGCTCTCGGAGGGCCTGTTCCTTGACGCGGCGCGCACCGTGGCCGAGGACTACCCGTTCACGGACGTCGAGTATGTCGGGCTCGACAACCTGGTGATGGAGCTGGCGATCGACCCGCATCAGTTCGACGTGATCGTGCTCGGCAACCTCGACGGGGACGTGGTGAGCGATATGTGCGCCGGCCTCGTTGGTGGACTTGGCATGGTGCCGGGAGCCAATATCGGGACCAAGTTCGCGCTGTTCGAAGCCGTACACGGCACCGCGCCCGACATCGCCGGCAAGGGCATCGCCAACCCGCTCGCATTGATCCTGTCCGCCGAGCTCATGCTCAGACACGTCGGCGAGCTGGCTGCGGCCGACAAGGTCCGCGCCGGTGTCGAACGCGTGCTGGCGGACGGTTCCGTCCTCACCGGTGACCTGGGCGGGTCGGCCACCACCGATGAGCTGACCCATGCCCTGCTGGAGGCATTGTGAGCCACGAGATTGCTCTGATCGTCGGCGGAGGCATCAACCAGGAGATCACACCGGAGGTCCTGCGGGTCATCGATGCCGCCGGCGTGTCCATTTCGTGGAGTCGCGTCGATGTGGACGCCGGCGACTACCCGACGGCCGCCACCCAGTTGCAAGCCGCCGCCGAGCTGGTCGCCGAGGTTGGCCTGGCACTCAAGACCCGCCTGCTGACTCCGCCGGGTGGCCCGACCGATGCGTCGAACAACCTCAATGTCGTGCTGCGCCGCCAGCTCGGCCTCTACGCCGGGGTACGGGCCGTCCGCAGCCTGCCGGGCGTTTCCAAGCGCTTTCCAGATCTCGACCTGATCATCGTGCGCGAGAACAGCGAGGACATCTACAAGGGGATCGAGCACGAAATCGTTCCCGGCGTCGTCGAGTCGATCAAGGTGGTGACCCGGGACGCCTGCGAACGGATCGCCCGATTTGCGTTCGAAACTGCCCGGTACCTGGAGCGCGAGCACCTCACCTTTGTGCACAAGGCCAACATCATGAAGAAGTCCGATGGGTTGTTCCTCCGCACGGTTCAGGAGGTTGCCGAGGGGTACACCGATATCCCGCTTCACACGGTGATCGTCGATGCTGCGTGCATGCAGTTGGTGCTGGATCCGTACCAATTCGACGTGCTGCTCATGGGCAACCTGTACGGCGACGTGCTGTCGAGCCTGTGCAACGGGATCACCGGTGGCATCAGCTCGAGTCTCGGCATCGACATCGGGGACGATGTCCGCATCTACGAAGCGATTCACGGTGACGCGGCGAGCATCGTCGGCAAGGGAATCGCCAATCCGCTGCCGCTCCTCACCCCGGTGGTGGATCTTCTTCACTACATCGGAGAGGGAACGGCGGCCGAGGCCGTGGCGTCGGCCATCGAGGCGGTGACGACGGCCGGCGAAACGCTGACGCCCGATCTGGGCGGATCAGCCTCGACGGTTGAGATGACCGACGCCATCATCGCCGCCCTGTAGACGCCACCTCTCAGTCGTGGCTGGCCGGCGACGCCGCCGCGGTCGAAATACGCGGGTCGGCGGCAGCATGGTGGATGCCGTCGCCCGCGGTGCGGATGACGGAAACGGGACCCCAGGCGCGTTGGGCCGGAACCGTAGTCACGTCGTGACCCCGAGCCGCTAGGCCCTCGATGACGGCGGCGGGCATCGTGTCCTCCAGGGCCGGGGCGGATGCAACCCCGGGGCCGAAAAAGTCGAGCGCCCAGCGGGGCATGGCCTGAGCTTGCGCCGGGTCCATGCCGAGATAGAGCAGGTCGGCTGCCAGCTGGGCAACGAGCTGGGGCTGCAGATCTCCCCCGCGACTGCCCAGCAGCATCGTCAAGGCCCCATCCCGGGTCCACAGCGAGGGGGCGAGCGTATGTGCCGGCCGCTTGCCGGGGGACAGCTCGTTGGGGTGGCCGGGCTGGAGAGAGAACCCCGCCCCGCGATTGTGGAGCCAGACGCCGGTACTCCCGGCCGACAGACCGCTGCCGATCCCGTAGAAGTTGGATTGCATGAGTGAAACACCCATTCCGGCGGCATCCAGGGTGCACATGTATGCGGTCCCTCCGGGCAGTGGGTCCGGTGCCGGCCAGGCGCCCGCCCGGCTGGTGATTGCCGAGGCCCGCTCTTCGAGTCGCAGTGGATGAAGCAAATCGTCGGTGCTCACCGTCATGGCGTCGGGGTCGGCCAGGTGCAGCTCGCGGTCCCACGCAGCCGCCCGGTAGGCCTCGATGAGGAGATGGTGGTAGTCCGGGTCGGCGAAATCGTGGGGTGCCCCGAGCTGCTCGAAGATGGCCAGCGTGGCGAGGGTGATGTATCCCTGACTGTTCGGCGGAATAGTCCACGCCGTCTCGCCCAGCACATCCAGACGTGCCGGCTGGACCCACTCGGGGGCGTTTGCGTCCAGATCCTCGGCCCTGATCCACCCATCGGTCGCAGCCTCGATGGCGGCTCCAACCTCACGCGCGTAGAAGCCGTCCCGACCCTGGCTGGCGATGCTGCGCAACGTCCCGGCGAGCGCCGGGCGAGCGAGCATCTCGCCCTCGGCGGGCGGGCGGCCGCCCGGGTAGAGCTCGAAGCCCGATGGCTGATCGGCGATGACATCGGAGAGCGCCGCGAGGTTGTCGGCCATTTCGACGGAGATCGGAAACCCGTCGGTGGCGAACCGGATCGCCGGGCCGAGTACGGCATCGAGCGATAAGGATCCAAATCGGTCGAGCAGTGTGATCCACCCGTCGACACACCCCGGAACCGTGACGGCCGCCGGGTGATCGATGGGCATGTCGTCGAAACCGGCTTCTCGCAACGACTGCGCACTGGCACCGCTGCCGGCCCGTCCACTGGCATTGAGTACCGCCGGCGCCTCGTCGCCGGGCCGGTGGATGAGAGCGAACAGATCGCCGCCGACCCCGCAATCGGTCGGCCGCACCACCCCGACCACCGCATTGACCGCTACCGCGGCATCGACTGCGTTGCCGCCCGCCCGCATGATCTCCGCTCCGGCGTCGGAGGCAAGCTGGTGGGGCGAGACTGCGCAGGATCTGAAGCCGGAAGCAGATCGGATCATCTATCGAGCCTAGGCATCGATCAAATGCACCCGGCCGAGTCGAACTCAGGCGCCGGGAGCGAGGCATCTTTGGCACCAATTCGTAAACAAGCTAGGTCCATGGCGCTGTGCCTGCCGCGGGCACGCTTACACTGATGGAGTCGACGCCAGCCTGTACTGGGGCGAGATTTCATGCACACCTCAGAGACAGCCAGGCAGTTGTTTGCCAGGATCCCCCGCGTTCGAGGGCAGGATCTGACGCCGGTTACTCGCACGGAGCGCTTCGTGTATGGAGCCGTGCTTGCTTTCCCATTTGTGTGGCTGATCGGATTCGGGGAACACGTCTGGCTCCCGATCAGTCTCGTTGCGATCCTGCATCGGTGGAGCAGTCCGCGCATCCTCGCGCCACGTGGATTCATGCTGTGGATCGCATTTGTCGCCCTGGCTTTCGTCGCCAGTTTCGATCTCGTTCTCGGCGGGGAAGTCTTCGGGGTACACACGCACTTGTTGAGCACCTATTTCGCCGGGACTGTCCTGTTCCTGTATGTGTTCAACTCCGAGGCCGAACAGCTGTCGGATCGTCGACTCATTGCTGCCGTCGGCTTGCTGTGGGTGATGATTGCCGCAGGCGGATTGCTAGCGGTTCCCCTTAATGGCGCAGACTTCTCCACTCCTGGCACCAGTCTTATGCAACGCGTGGGTGCAGAGGAGAGGCTCGTCGGATACACGCAGGTCCAGTTCGCCGATCTCTCGAACCCGGGCGCTGAAACCGCTCAGCTGTCCGGTTCTGCAAGGTTGCGTCCAAGGACTTTCTTCTCGGAGACCAACCACTGGGGCTCGGCCTTCGCGGTTCTGTTGCCGGCTGCCATAGTGCTGGGGGCGATGCTCCAAAAGGGGCGAGCACGTAGCCTCGTGCTGACTGTGCTTGCGCTCTCTGTCATCCCCCTTGCCCTCTCGCAGAATCGGTGGGTGTGGGCCGTTCTGCTGGCGACGCTCTCCTACGCCGCGAGCCGGTTCTGGCGCCCGCGCCTGACGCACGTTGGATGGTTGATCGTCGGAATAGCGACGCTGATCACCGTGGCGTGGGCCACTCCGATAGGAGAAATTGCAGGTGCCAGGGTGACCAACAGCACCACGGACTATCGGGCAGAGATCTACGAATTCGCAATCGATCGGATCGATGAAGCGCCGCTGCTCGGGTTCGGACAGGCGATCGCCACTGGCGACGAAGGTTACGACAGCCAGTTTCTTGACGCTCGTCCGATCGGCTTTGACAGCCAGATCATCAATACGATGATCTTTCACGGCATACCTGCCACATTCCTCCTCGTGGCCTGGCTGGTCGTCATCATCGTGCGCGGCAGGAAGCTCTCAACTCCCATCGAAGCCGTCGCGCACTTCGCCGGCCTCACTGCGCTGCTTCATACGGGCTTCTACATGATCATGCCTCACCGCATAATGCTCCTCATGATTCTGGCGGCAGCTATGTATCGGCGCCGAGTTCTCGACGGCTCGTACCCTCTTTCTTCGGTGAGTGGGATCCGTCGGCGCCGCCGCTAGGCAATCCGACGAACAAGAACGCGACCAGCCATTGCCGGCGATCACCCCTCACCTGCTCGAGCTGTGCCCTGCAGCGGGGGAACCGCGGTCTCGTACATGGCCCTTCGAGCCGGAATGTACCCAGCGATGTGCACAAGGGCCCCGGCAAGGACCCCGAGCGGCACAGCGAATGCCTTGAGAGACCCGGCAAGGGCTGCAATGGTCACGACCGCCGCAGCAGCTGATGTATCAACGACGGCCACCCTTGCCTCCCAACGCGCGCCGATCAACTCGTTCCGGACCGGACGCAACAACGCTGAAACGAAATTGGCCGCGAGCGTGACAAGCACAAGTCCCCCAACCTCGTACGCTCGCGGCAATAGCGCTGCCATGGGATTGCCGGGCCAGTCGAAACCAACGACCAGCGTGTAGGCGCCGCCGCCCAGCACGACCAGCGCCGAGTACAGACGCCAGTAGCGATTACCTTCTGAGCGCCGACGGGTCGAACCGGACTCCATCAACCGATACCCGAGTACTGCGGAGAGACCCGTCGCGAGGATCAGAATCGGCCGACTCGCCACGTGGGCTGCCTGAGCGAGACCGAGTTCGGTCGCCCCGGCGAGCCGAGTGATCACCCCAGCCGCGATCAACGTGGCGAGGGGAGGCATCAGCCCTGAAACGAGAAGCCAACGACCCGAGCGAAGCAAGTCCGGGAACGATGTCCGAATTGCGGGCATCTCGCCAAACCGAACCCTTGCAAAACCAGCCCCGAGTGCGACACCATGCGAACCTGCGAGTGCGCCGAATGGCACCCACGCAGGCGGCACATTGGCGGCAAGCATGACACCGAGAATCACAACGAGCGTCAGCAGTTGTGATTGCGCCACTCCGGCAGCTTGCCAAGATCGATCGGAGAGGTGCAGCATCCTCTTGAAGTGCTCGTACATCGGAGACGTGATTGCCGCCGCCCCGACGGTTACTACAAAACCGAGTCTGAGCGAGTCCCCACTCGATCCGGCAAGAAGGATCGCCGCTACAACCCCTATTCCAGCCATCACCGGTGCCGGCGCCGCAAGCCTGACGGAATGTCTGAGCAGCTCAAACCTTTCCGATCGCGGCAGTTTCAAAACCGCTATCTCGAGCGGGTACAAGAAGAGGAATTGGGTCGCCTGGCTGGCGAAGAGGTAAGCAGAGAAGAAGACTGCGTACGCACCGAGGGACTCCAGATCGAGAGTGCGGACGGCGTAGGCCTGAACGATGAACGTTCCGAGTGATGCCGCCGCCGTATCGAGCAATCCAGCCGGGATGGACAACCGGAGTCTCATGGGTTGATCGCCGTTCCTCTGTTTCGCCGCCGCCGAACGAGGCGCCAGAGGGCTCGCTGCCATGTGGCTGGGAGTGTCTTCGAAGCAACCCACCGGGTTAGTTCCTGGGGATGACGGAGGCGATACCGCCAGATGTGCTCATACGGCTGTAAGGCAGTCTCGAGAGCGTCGGATAGTTCCGCACTAGAGATCCCAGACGTCGCAAGGTACTCCGCGACGAATTCGAGGAACTTCTTGCGCTCGGGGCTGAGCGGCACGTGAATGTCTGATATCGAACTTCCGGCCCGGGCAGTCATGCTGTCATCGTGCTGGCGATAACAATCGAGCGCCTCTCCAGTCACGAAGACGGCACTGTGCGCGAATATCTTGGCAAGCATCGCCTGGTCCTCGTACATCGCCGGGAAGTCCTCGACGTACCCACCGATTGCGATCAGCACCGAACGACGGATGAGCATTGCGCCGGTCGCCGGTGAATGCATCTCGCCCAATGCCAGTTTGCTGAGCAGTTCGGGGGGCTCATAGCGACGGTCGTATTGGATTTTGAGTTCCCGGCGCATGTCGAGTCCTTGATGCCCGGCAAGACCCGTCCACGAGAACCAGTACCAGCTCGGCCCACAGACCATGCCCACATCGGGGTGACGGATTGCTAACCCGACCTGATGCTCCAGTCGATGTCGGAGCCACACGTCGTCGGCATCGAGAGCCGCGATGAACTCACCGCGTGCCGACGCAACGCCAAGATTCCGGCTGGCAGGGAGTCCCTTATGTCCCGGGTGATCGAGCACCCGAATTCTCTCCGGATGGGCCAGGGCATAGCGGTCGCAGATCTGGCGACCATCGTCGGTCGAACCGTCGTCAACGAGCAACAGCTCCCAGTAGTCATAGGACTGAGCGAGAACGCTCTCCAACGTTTCCTCCAGGAACCGCGCGGCGTTGTAGACGGGAATGACAACCGAGACCAGGGGTTGGTGGTCAGCTGACTGAGTTCGACTGGCGGCCATCGCTATCCCAGGGTCTCAGCTAGTGACGTGTCGTATCGGCGCATGTAACCGCCAGGCGAGCTCGGCCGAGAATTCCGGCAACGGCAAGGCACCGGGCTCCCACCGACCCACGAGATACCGGTCGGAGCCTGCGCCGACTGGTTCCTTCGATGTCGTGAAGGCGGCTGCGAAGCCGGCCTGCTCAGCAGCGGACGCTTCTCGCCTCCCGGCGCGGCCATGGGGGTACGCAAACAGCAGAGGCCCTGCAGAATTCGCAGTGGCCATCTCCGCGTGACCGAGCGACAGCGCTTGATCGAGTCCCTCGTCATCGAGACGGGTCAATCGCGGGTGGTGGAGAGTGTGGAACCCGATGCCCAGGCCAGATTCGAAGAGGGGTTTGAACCAGCCTTCAGAGATTGGACGGCTCGTCGGACTCACCAGCTCCTCGATCCGGGCCTGCGCCTCGAAATCAATCTCTAAGTGCGTCGCCAACTCATGCGGCGTCTCGGCGCGCACTCCGAGCGTGCGGCACACGTCGTTCAGGCCCCGGTCGGCTATCGCCTGGTCGAGATTCTCCCACCAGTAGCGGCCAAGACCAAACATCCATCGACCGGACAGAAAGAATGTGGCGGGGACGCCGTAACGTTGCAGCACCGGCAAGACGTGCTCCCCGTGACTCTGGTAGTCATCGTCCAGCGTCACAGCAAACCGCGGTTGCATGCTTGGGGAAGGCCGAAGCAAATCTTCCAAGGGCACCACCTGCCCGACCGACGTGAGGTACTCGATCTGGACCCGAAACTGTTCTACGGAGACAGTCGGGATGATCGATCCGGGACGCGGTTCTGGTAGCACCTGGTGATAGAGGAGAGCCATCCCCCGCCCTCGCGCAGCGCCGGCCATCCGAGCTGCGGTCTGAACCGCGGGAAAGAGCGATGCGCGCTGCACAAGCTGCTTTGGTACCGACACCGAACCAGCGTATTTCATGCCGATGGGCCGGCTTCGTCTGTCTTATTCCTCGTCACGACGCCGCGTTTCTGCGTCTCCGTCGCCGTGCCTGGGTCTCGAGCGCTGATTGGCTCGACCATAGGACGATCTGACGACCTCGACCTTGGTCATTGAGATACCGAAACGATGCGCCTGCAACCACCATCAAGAGCATCCAGCGGTGCGGTGTGAGTATGTAGAAGGGAGCATGCAGAATCGCAACAAGAGCGGCGAGATGGGTGATCGCGAGGATCGGTGTGATAGCCGTCCGAGTAACTGCGACGAGCACGATCAGCCAGGACCCGTACAGAACCAGAGCCGGTATCCCATGATTAATCATTGTCTGGAGTATCTGGCTGTCGGCCCCCAGGTGCAGATCCTCATACTCTGTTTGAGATGTCACGGCTATCTCATCGCTCTGCTGGTTGCCGCCGAATCCGAGCCACGGAGAGGTCTGGATCAAGTTCCAGCTGAGCCGGTACTGCTCAGATCGATACTGATTGCTGCTCTCACCCTCGAGGCGTTCGGTAACAACTCCGCCAAGTGGCGTCACTGCGATAACCACCAAGACCACGGCCAGTCCGGTGACCAAAGCCCGAGCGGATTGGGGAAAGGGGCGCCATAGCCGGGCGATGATGTACACCGTCACGAGCAACAGCGACAGCCAGGCCCAGCGGTTCCTCGAAACGATGAACGGAAAGATCGCTGCTACTGCAACAAGGTCAAGCAAGAGCGAGAAGCGCCCGCGCTCCACTTGAAGCCTCAGCAAAGCGATTGCGGGCATGAACATCACCACGGCCGCCCCGAAATGGTTCGCATAGGCCAGGAAGCCCTTGGGCCGATGGTCCAGGACTAACCCGCTCATCTCGCCAGCTTTTAGTCCGTCGGATAGCTGCACGCGAGTCACATCATCCCAGTACGTGTCCAGCTGGCTTTCGTCGACGAAAAGCGTGTTGGCCAGGCTCGGAAACTCGGCCGTACCGAAGATCAACCCGAGCACCCCACCTACCACTACCAGTACCCAGAACAACGCAACAAGCGCCACGATCGTGTTGTCCGGCAGTTCATCCGATGATGCGTTGTATGCAAACAAGAAGACAACGGTTGCCGCGAAATAGACCGAGATAATGCGGAGCCCATCCGCGGCACTGATGGCCGCGACGATTGCCAGCGCCAAGTAAGCCAGCCACAGAAAAAACGCTCGCGGCATAGAGACCCTGGAGCGTCTGAGGATGAACAACGCCATCGGCAGAACAAGAATGGGCCACATGAACTCGGCAAGGCCGAGCGCCCACGCGCCCGGGAGAGCGGCAATCGCGAAGGTGAGAATTCTGGTTGCGGCCGTCCGCGGCAGATGAATACGAGTGGCCCGGACTTTCTGCGCATGGGACAGCAGGCTCTGACCCGAGGGGGACAGATAGCGGCCGGTCCCCTCGGCGATCTCGGGCTCATGACTCATCGTACGATCGCCTTCAAGAATGCTTCCCGGAGTTCGAGGGATCGATCCCACGAGTCGGCATCAGCGACGAGGTCACTATGCAAGAAATGATCACCGACCGCTCCGTTCTCATGTCTGCGCAATTCCAACCCGTAACGCACGAACAACCGAGTGGCCTGCCTGAATGGTAGGAAAGGGTCGTCCCGGAGCACAGCTCGTGCAGCACGAACCAGCAGTCCGAC
Source organism: Actinomycetes bacterium (assembly GCA_024638645.1). Lineage (GTDB taxonomy): Bacteria > Actinomycetota > Acidimicrobiia > Spongiisociales > UBA5794 > JAHEJX01. The sequence continues at coordinate 19,844 of JAHEJX010000042.1, read as the reverse complement.
GGCCGTCCGCCGTTGTCCCTCAGCCAAGGCGCGGCTCATGATCCATGCCAGCAGATAGAGCTCAGACCACAAGTGAAGTGCGGGGGGCAGATCGGGGTGCCGGGCCCAAATGTCCCGTCGGGCCGCCTCGAAGTTGCTAAGCAGAGCCCTGGCGTCGCGTGACATGGTCCCAGGAGCCTGTCGATATCCCGTGAGGAACTCGCCTACCACATCGAACTCGCAGATCTCCGAAAGCTTCAGATACAGGTGCCAATCCTCTGAGCCCTGGCCCCCGCTCCGCTCGAGGAGATGGCGACTGTATCCGCCGACTCGCCTCACAGCCGCGGTCCGCATGAGGGCTGTGCTGGCGTTGCCAAGGAAGTTCTGCAGCAGCAGGGGAATCATGACGTCACCGCGATGTAACGGCTTGGGGCGCAGAGGGGGTACGACAGATCCCGCTCGATCAATGTTTGCGTACCAGGTGTAGACGACTCCTACCCGCGGACCCGCCCGCTCAATGAGGGCAACCTGTTTGGCGACTTTTTCCGGGCGCCAGACGTCATCCGCATCCACGAATGCGATCAGGGGACCGTTTGCCTCTGCCAGCCCGGTGTTTCGCGCCGCCGCCACGCCGCGATTCTGCTGCGTCACCAGTCTCAAGCGTGAATCACCGCCGAAATCAGTCCGGATCAGCTGTGCGGTCCCGTCGGTCGACCCATCATCGACCACTATGACCTCCAGGTTCAGATATGACTGACTGAGGACAGATCGCAACGTGTCGGCGATTACTTCCGCTCCGTTGTAGACGGGAACTACCACCGAGACGAGCGACTCCGGAACCGCCCGGTTCGGGGATTTCTCAGCCATGTTGTATCGGCCACTTTGGTCGGTGGATCGCATTGGAGGGCGGAAACGGCACCATGGTCAGACGAGTTGGCGCTGCCGGTGGCGGCGGGCCAAAACCCTCAGCACAAAGGCCGGGTTGCCAATAACGTACCGGCCAAACAGGCGCACCGGATGGCGCATGAGGCGCCAGAGCCATTCGAGCCCGCGGCGGATCATCCACTTCGGTGCCCTGCGATCTAACCCTGCGTACCAACGGAAGGTGGCTCCAACGGGCAGGATGACGTTGGCGTTCAGAGAATCGAAATTGTCATCGATCCAGAACTCTTGAAGGGGCATCCCAAAGCCGACCATGAGGATGTTGGCCCCTGATTCATTGACTTGCTCGATGACCCGGGCGTTCTCAGCACCGGTCTTGTCGAAGAAGCCGTGATGGGTCCCGGCAATACGCAAACCCGGATGATTGGCTGTCAGAAGCTCGGCACACCGCTCGGCAACGCCCGGGTCATTGCCAAGTAAGAACAGCGACAGGTCCCGTTCGATCAGCGCCTCTGCCAGGTCATCAATCCAGTCCATTACGGCTAGGCGTTCGGGGATCTCCAATCCGAGCTTGGCGGCACCCCACTTGACACCGTGACCATCGCAGAAGACGAGGTCTGCTCGGTTGAGGACGGCCCGAAACCTTTCGTTCCTCGCCGCAAGGTTCAGAGCGTGAACGTTGGCATGGCAGACAAGTCGCTTGTCACCCTCGAGGTTCCATTGGACCAGTGCTTGGATCAGGTCAGCCTTACGCAAGGGTGCAACTCTGACGCCCAGTACGTCTAAATTTCTCGGAACAGTCACAGTCACTGCCTACCTTGGAAACGGCGCGCCGTCCAATTGCATCGGTTTACACCGCTATCGCCTTGACAGCAAGGTCTCGACGTCAAGGGAAGGCCTTGACATGCCCGTTCAACGAGGGGCATGCCGCGCCATCACCGAGCGCGTCTCAGTTGAGCACCTGGAGCAAACGAACCGCCTCGTCTAGATAGCGTCGAACGGCGAGTGCCTTTCTAAGCCTCCACCGCCCTGACGCGATCAGGCACGACCAGAGCAACGAGACCTGAAAACGACTCACTAGATAGAGGCGCTCCATCTCCGCCGGATCCTGAACGGAGTCACTAGCAGCCGCGAACGCTGCGAGCCCCCGCTTCTGATCGTTGGCGTTTTCGTCAATAAGGAGCGTGGCCAGGTCGATAAATGGATCCCCCCATGCGACCGAGTCCCAATCGATGACTTTGATGCCAGGTTCGTCGCTGGTTAGGAAGACGTTCCAGCGATGAAGATCTCCGTGAATCGGCTGTCGGTCGTGGTCAGCAATCACGGGTGGTGCATGAAGCCGTACGACCGCCTCCCAATCGTCCAGCAAGACTCCAGCCGATCGATCATTGGTGACCCGAAGAGTCTCAGCGATCGCATCCGACACCACGGCGAAGTAGTGATCATGGCGAGTGGCCAGTCTCGGCTGAGTAGTTTCAGCCCATTCTCGAAGTGCCTGATGGAAGGCGGGCAACCTGCTCGCCGCCCTCGACACAAGCTTGCCAGTTGGCAACTCCCCGTTCACCTCCTCCACGACATAGTGGAGTGCTTCTGAGGTTGCCTCAAAGAACAACACGGCAGGCATGAACGGACTAATGGCCGTCCCTTTGGCACTGGAGAGGACGACTCGCTCGGTCATCTCAAAGGCAGCCACAGAGACTCGCAGGGCTGCATCCAGGCGTGAATTTGGGGTCGGCGCCGTTGGACTCAGGCGGTAGATCGCGGAAAACTCTCTTCCGCTCTCCAACCTCGCAACTACTCGATGGGTCTGCTCGCCGGTTCGAGCGAAAGCGAGCCCTCTGTGGCGGAACGCGACCACTTGTTCTGGGGCAGCCGAGCGAATTGCCTCTTGGGCGGCTTCACCAAGCCCGGGAGGAAGGCCGGAGCGCCACCTTGACACAGCTTGCAGCCGTCCACCCGCGAACCGTGGGAAAACGAGATACATGCAACCTCACCAGGGCGTTGGATGGTGCCAAGAGGGCCAAGCGAAAGCGAAGGCACACATTATCGACGGGCGACAACGATGAGTACGGCCGGCGGTCGGCCCGTCCACGGTTTGATAACCGAATCGATGATGAGGCCGAGAATATTGACAACGACCGCCGCTGCTGCCGTGACGTAAGCCGCCCCGGGAATCCGGCGCCGCATAACCTGAAGGAGTCGTCCAAGGACATAGGCGATGCCAGTCCCAATGCTCCCCGCTGTACGGAGATCGACGGATTCCCATCCCGAGAACCGACTCATGAGATCCCGACTCGAATAGCGTCGCTGGGTACCGGTCTTCGACTTCATGAACAGAAACGGAACGGTTACAACGGCCCGGCCGTGCGGCACGAGCACTCTACGGATCTCGGCGATGACCGCGTGATCATCGACCCGATAGTAAAGCGCCTGACTGCAGAGCACCACAGAGAAGGTCTCGTCGGCGAACGGCAGCGGAAGATCTCCGATCAGGTCCGCACTGGCGTAGAGAAAGTCAATATCGACGCCCCACGTCGGTCGCTCCCCGAATAGTTGACGATACGGTTGCGTTCCGCAATAGAGGTCGAGTGCAGGACCCGGCACCTCACGCGCCTCTAGCAATGCCGCGGCGATCCCGGCGTGGAGTTCCTTAAGGTGGAGGTAGTGGACGTCACCGATGCGCGGCTGTGCGCGCTCCCTTCGGATGACCGCTATTTCCGATCGTGGAAGTGAGTTCCGCTCTTGCAGCCTGACCATGCAATCACGGTACCTCAAAGCCACACCCCTCCGCGAGCGGCTGAAGGAGCGGGACATCGCGTAGTCTTGGGACTTCATCACAGCTAGCCGAGTCGCCGGGTGCGGGCCGACACCGCACTGCAATACGGAAAGGGCCCGAATGGCACCGCAGCAATTGCGCCTCTACCAGCTCGAGCCGGATCGAATCGACGAGTTCATCAGCCTCTGGAGAAAGCAGATCGTGCCTGCCCGGAAGGCGGCCGGGTTCACGGTCGAGGGTGCGTGGGTCTCCCGGGAAGAGGCAGGCTTCGCGTGGGTGGTCGGCTACGACGGCCCCGGCAGCTTCGAGAAGGCCGACAAGCGGTACTACGACTCCCCCGAGCGGGCCGCCATCGACCCCAACCCGGCCGACTTCCTACTCAACGTCGAGACGGTGATGGTCGAACCCCTGGTCTGATCGATAGAGTCGGTTGGGCCGGACAAACATCTGGGGGTCGATGTGAAACTGAATCCGGAGACTATGGCGCGGGCGAGCAGCCGGCGACCGTGGCTGACCGTCGGGTTGTGGGTGGTACTGGTGGTTGTGGCCGGCACGCTCAGCTCGCTGTTTCTCGCCGACGCACTCAGCACCGACGTCGACTTCACCGACGAGCCGTCGTCCAAGCTCGGGGAGCGCCTGCTCATCGAGCGCCTCCGGGGGGAGGATCCGTTCACCGAATTCGTCGTCGTCACCTCTGAGTCGTCTACAGCATTCGAGCCCGCCTATCAGGCCTATGTGGCCAACATTCAGGCCGGGTTGCAGAGACTCGGCGCCGACACCGTTGTCGGGGTCGGTTCGTACCTCGATCTGACGGGACCGGTCTCCGACGACGGCCGCACCGCGCTGCTGCCGGTATTGCTGAATACGACCGACGTCGATGTCGCCGGCGAAACCGCCCATCTCATCCACGAGGTGATCGCCGCCACCCCGGCCCCGCCCGGGACACGAGCGGTGGTCGCCGGCGCCGGGTCGCTCAACAATGACTTCCAGGAGCTTGCGGAAGAAACCCTGCGACGCGGCGAAGGCTTCGGAATCGCCATCGCCCTCATCGTGCTGGTCGTCGTTTTCGGGGCGGTGGTGGCCGCACTGCTGCCGATCGTTCTAGCGATTGCCGCCATCGCGGCCGCCTTCGGAGCGGCTGCGCTGCTGGGACTGGTCTTCGAGCTCAGCTTCTTCATCACCAACATGATCACGATGATCGGGCTGGCGGTCGGGATCGACTACTCGCTGTTCATCGTTTCCCGCTATCGGGAGGAACGGGCCCGGGGCCGCGACAAGGACGAGGCCATCGCTCGAGCAGGCGCCACTGCCAGCCGGGCCGTGTTCTTCTCCGGTGTCACCGTCGTCCTCGCCCTGCTCGGAATGCTGCTGGTTCCAAACACGATCTTCCGGAGCCTGGGGTTGGGGGCCATCTTCGTGGTGACCTTCTCGATCGCCGCTTCCCTCACCCTCCTGCCCGCGGTGCTGCACCTGGTGGGAGACCGGATCAACAAATGGCACATCGGCCGCAAGCGGGACCTTGCCGCGGAAGGCGGAATGTGGGACAAGATCACCCACGCCGTGATGGCCCGTCCGGTCTTGAGCCTGGTCCTGGCCGCCGGCTTGCTGATCACGCTGTCGATTCCGTATTTCAGCATCGACAAGGGGTTCGCCGGCGTCAGCACACTCCCTGAAGACGTCGAGTCCCGCGAGGCATTCGAGTTGCTCGCCGAGAACTTCTCGGGAGGCCTGACCTCGCCGGTCGAGATCGTGGTCGACGGGACCATCACCCTCGAGATCGAAGGCCGCATCGAGACCCTGCAGAGCGCCCTCGACCGTGACCCGCTCTTCGGCGACTCCACCGTGACGACCAACGATGCAGGAGATCTCGCCCTGGTCGAAGTTCCCTTCACCGGTGATCCAAACAGCGAAGCGTCGGTGGATGCCATCCGATCGCTCCGCTCGGACACGCTGCCGTTCATATTCGGGGGAACAGATGCGCGGGTGCTGGTCACCGGCGACACGGCGTTTGCGGTCGACTTCTTTGCCGATGTCGACACGTTCACGCCGATTGTGTTTCTGTTCGTGCTCGGCCTGAGCTTCGTGCTGCTAACCGTCGTGTTCCGCTCGCTGGTGGTACCGATCAAGGCGATCATCATGAACCTGCTGTCGGTCGGGGCGGCCTACGGGATGGTGGTCATGTTCTTCCAGGCAGGCGTCGGGCCGGGGTTCGTCAAGGACCTGGCCGACCTGTCCGGATTCATTCAGGTCGAAGCCATCGAGGCGTGGCTGCCGCTCTTCCTCTTCTCGATCCTCTTCGGGTTGTCGATGGACTACCACGTCTTCCTGTTGACCCGCATCCGGGAGCACTTCGACCTGACCGGCGACAACACCGGGTCGGTGGCGTACGGGCTGCGCACCACCGGCGCCATCATCACGGGTGCGGCGTTGATCATGGTGGCGGTGTTCAGCGGGTTCGCTCTCGGCGATCTCGTTTCGCTCCAGCAGATGGGATTCGGACTGGCGGTGGCCGTGTTCCTGGACGCGACCGTTGTGCGCTCGGTGTTGGTCCCGGCCACGATGAAGCTGCTCGGCAACCGCAACTGGTACCTGCCCGGGTGGCTGCAATGGCTGCCGGAGCTCGACGTGGAAGGCCACGAAGCCGCCGCCCACCGGGTCGACGCGGAGCCTGAGGTCCCGGTCGGCTAGACCGCAGAGCACGCCCCCTGCTGAGAGCTTCTAGCCGAGCTCGGCGAAGCCGCTGACGACGCTCCCCTGGGGGACGGTGCGCTCGGCGTTCGTAGCCTGAATGATCCCGTCGCCGTCGAACAGCACATTCGTGTTTGAGCAACCGCCGGCGTCGTAGGCCTGATAGTTGACCCGCATCGCCCGGGGGTGCACGACCTCTCCCTCACGGGTCAACGCGCCGAACCCGCTCCAGCGCACCATCACCCGCGGGTCGTCGCAGGCGGCAAACACCTCCGACCACACCATCGGCTGCTTGAGCTCGGTGCCGGGCGAGTACAGATCCCGGATCACGACCGAATGACCGGTCGCGAAGTTGGTGATCTCACCGCGCCATCCGTCATTTACGCGGCTGATCCGGAACCGGTACGGGACTCGGGGCTGCCACGGGTAGTCCCGGGTGTTCGGATCGTCCGGTGTCGACGGAAGGGACGGGCCGGAGCCGTCCAGAATGCGGCCGCTGTGGTGGTAGCCGCCCCAGTTGGCGGCCGTGTTCTCCGGGTGACGATCGTTCCACTGCAAGCCGAGGTGCGCACCGCCGTGGGTGCGCACGCCGTCACCGAATGAAGCCTGCAGCGCCCAGAAATACAGATGGTCGACCGCCGGCGAGGCGACGACCTCGAACGTGGCCTGGACCCCGACGAGTGGCGCCGATGAGGGCATCTGCCAGTGGAGGTGGAAGGACGAAGCCCCGTTGCCCGACGGCGGCCTCCCGGCGATACGGGTCTTCGGTTTGAATAATCCCACCCTGCAACGGTAGGCGCCGGGTCAAGTTTTCCTCCGTTTCGTCGATGCCTCGCCCATGAGGGTGAGGGTGAGGAGTCTTGGGCTGGGTGTGCTCTTGATTGCGCTTGTGGCACCGCTCCCGGTTCCTGCCGCAGCAGCCACGGCACCCGACTCGATCGGTGTGTTTGATCCCGCCACCGCCGAATGGCACCTGCGCACGTCAACCGGAGCGGTCACCAGCTTCCTCTACGGCGTTTCCGGCGACATACCCATCGTGGGCGACTGGAACTGTGACGGCCTGGACACGCCCGGAGTCTTCCGGCCCGGCACCGGCCAGTTCAACCTGCGCAACTCGGTCGATTCGGGGCTGGCCGACGTGTCGTTCTTCTTCGGAAGGCCGACCGACGCTCCCCTCGTCGGGGATTGGGACGGCGACGGTTGCGACACGGTCGGGGTATTTCGCAACGGGCGGGTGTTGGTCGTCAACTCACTCGAGACTGCCAACGCCGACGTGACGTTCGACCTGGGCGTCCCCGGCGACGATCCGCACGGTGGCGACTTCGATGCCGATGGGTCCGACAGCGTTGCCGTGTACCGGAAGAGCCTGACCCGGCTGTACGCCCGGCAGTCCTTGACGAGCGGCATCTCCGACGTCGAGTTCTTCTTCGGGAACACGGGAGACCGGGTCGTCATGGGCGATTGGGACGGGGACGGAGACGACACCATCGGGGTGTACCGCCCCTCGAAGGGACGTTTCTTCCTCGCCAACGAGCACGGGAAGGCTGCCGCCGACGTCGAGATCCCGTTCGGTGGCGGCCAGTTCATCCCGCTGGCCGGCTACTTCGGATGAACTAGCCGAGCTCGGCGCACGCCACCTTGGCATCCATCGCGTTTGCGGGATGAATCACGACGCTACGCGCCGCACTGGTCGCCACCCGGGCGTTTTCAACCGTCACGAGACCGTGCCCATCGCGGTCGCTGGTGAGCATGAGGTGGATCTCGTTCGGCGGCAGTGTGCTCCCGCCGACGTCGAACTGGAAGTGGGGACCGCCGGCCGCGGCGCAGGCCCCGGCGTGCACATGGGCGATGTGAGGCGAATTCGGCAGCAACCCCGTAAGGTCGATCGTCACCGTGGTACCGGCGTCGTGGCGCGCCAGCCACGCCCGGCCGGCGACGGCGTCGTACCCGACCGGGGCCGACTCGAGTCGCTGAAACTCGCCCGACGCCACCTCGGCACCGGCCACCACATCGGCCCGGGTCAGGGTCGGCCTGCCCATCGCCATGGTGCCCATTTCACCCGACGCCACGGTGGTTGCGGACGCCGTCTCGCCGCCGCACGCTGCGGCGCCGAGCGCGAGGCCGAGCATGAGAACGGGGATCCATGTGCGATTCATCAGGTCACTCCTTGTATCGGTGCCCACACCTTCGGTGCCGTGAGTTAGGCAGCGGTGAGGCACCCGTTGGAGGCCGATGAGAACCGCCCTTGCCACTACCGAGCCACCCGCTATACACTGGACGCCCTGCGACGCGGGGTGGAGCAGTCTGGTAGCTCGTCGGGCTCATAACCCGAAGGTCGCGGGTTCAAATCCCGCCCCCGCTACGAAGAAACGAGGCCCAGCAGGGCCTCGTTTCTCTGTGCTATCAGGGTCTCGACGGCGAGTGCGTCTGCTCTCACGCGCTGGGACTGACCGGGCGCGGCGTTGGGCCGACGCGCCGCCGGGAGTCGCCTAGTGTCGTCGGAATGACCCATTCCAGCGACCCGCTCGCCCAGTCCGATGAGTTCAAGCAGATCATCGACCTCGTCTCTCGGGAGGCCCTCGCCTACCTCGAGGGTCTCGACACCCGACTGGTTCGTCAGCCGGGCGCCAACGAATCGGTCGAACGCTTTGTTGCGCCGTTGCCGGAGGAGGGTGCAGGAGCGCTGCGAGCCCTCGAAACCCTCCTCGCCGATGGCCTGCAAGGCACGGTGACTTCGGCCGGCCCGCGTTTCTTCCATTGGGTCATCGGCGGCTCGACTCCGGCCTCGCTCGGAGCCGATTGGATCACGTCGGTGCTCGACCAGAACAACGGCGGATGGGACGCCACCCCCCTGGCCACGAAGTTGGAGATGATCTCCATCGACTGGCTCAAAGACCTCTTTGCACTGCCGCCGGAGTGGACCGGCATTCTCACCACCGGAGCCACCATGGCGAACTTCACGGCGCTGGCCGCGGCCCGGCAGTGGTGGTCCGAGCAGCACGGCGTCGACATTGCCGATCAGGGCTTTCACGGGTTGCCGGCCCCCGAGGTCATGTCATCGGGGTGGATCCACTCATCTGCCAGAAAGGCGCTCGGCATGCTCGGCCTCGGACGGTCGGCGGTCCAGGTGTTCGCCACGGATGAGATCGGCACCCTCGACCTCGCAGCCATGGAAGCCGCTCTGCAAGCATTGAACGGAGCACCGGCAATCATCGTCGGAAATGCCGGGGAAGTGAATGCCGGGCACTTCGAGCCGATCGGTGCCCTGGCCGATCTGGCCGATCGGTACAACGCCTGGCTGCACGTCGACGGCGCATTCGGCCTGTTCGCCCGCATCAGCCCCGACCACGCTCACCTGGCGGCCGGTATCGAGCGGGCGGATTCCGTCATCGCCGATGGCCACAAGTGGCTGAACGTGCCCTACGACAACGGGTTCGCCTTCGTGCGAGACGGGTCGTGGCTTCCTAAGGCCTTCTCAGCCGTGGCGGACTATCTGCCCGACCCGAACGAGGAGCGCCCCACCTACATCTATCTGGGGCCCGAGATGTCGCGCCGGGCGCGTTCCTTCACCGTATGGGCGACGCTGCGTGCCTATGGCCGCGCCGGGTACCGGTCGATGGTGGAGCGCAATCTCAGCCTGGCTCAGCTTCTTGCCGGAATGGTGGACAATCACCCTGATTTCGAGCGGCTCGCCGAGGTCCCCCTCAACATCGTGTGCTTTCGCTACCGACCCGCCGGGGTCACCGATGACCAGGCCGATCGGCTCAACGAGCGCCTTGGTGAGGCCATCCTCATGGACGGACGGGTGTACGCGGGCACCACGATCTGGGATGGCAAGGTGGCGCTGCGGCCGGCCATTGTCAACTGGCGGACCACCGAACGCGACATCCAACTCCTCATGGAGGTCGTGAGCGAGCTGGCGGACGGCCTCCCCCGAGACTGACACCCAAACTGAACGAGACCCATTCGGGCCCCGTCCGGTTGAGATGTGGGAGGCCGACTGAGCAGACCTAGCGGCGGGCTTCGGTCGTCAGGGCAGCGTCGACGTCACGGTGATACTGCTCGCCGAGCATGCCGCCGGCGTATCCGCCGATCAAGGCTGCGACGATCCCGGCCGCGGCGCCCGCCACGGACTTCAGCGTGATGTCGTCCGCACCCAGCTGGCCGAACCAGTTGGGCAGGTCAACGCCTGCGAACGCGTTGTACTCCTCGCCGACCCAGAGGCCGAGCACTCCCAGTACCGCAGCCGCCAGCACGAACCAGAGTGCCGCCCCCAGTCCGTTGATGGCGCCGTCGTACCGGGCAATGCGGCCGGCCGCCCAACCTCCGACGAAGAACGAAACCAGGATGACGGCGATGGCGACGATCGAGCCGACCACCTCGACTTCCTGAAGCTTGCCGTCGAAGTCGATCTGATTGAGCTGGTAGTCGATTCCGCCTTCCCCGGCGGCGATCAGCGCACCCAGGAAGACGAGCACTCCGAGCGCAGTGAACATGCCGAGCAGGCCGGCGAGCACATCGGCTCCCCCGAAGCGGTCCTTGATGCCGGTCAGATCGGTCTCTGCGCCGCGGATGGCTTCTCGTTGCTGTGTCATATTGATGATCCTCCTATGAGGTTCGGGGTTTCTCCCTACGCCGGGGCCTTCCAGAACGGTTCCCGCTGGTAGTAGGCGTAGACCTCGTCGAGCCAGGTCATGTCCCCGGCGACCGGCCAGTTGTCCTTGTCGAATCCGGGAGCGTTCTCGATGGTTTCCGCGTCCAGATCGATGACCACCTCGTGGTTGTCGGTATCGACCTGCACGAGCTCCCAGGGGACGGCGAAGAACTTCTCGCCGATGCCGAGCACTCCCCCGGCGGCCAGCACCGTGTAGGCAACCCGGCCGGTGCGGAGATCGATCATGATCTCTTCGACCTTGCCGAGCTCTTCGCCGGCGCGGTTCCGGACGGTGTCACCGGTGAGAGTCCCGGCACTCAATGTTGTGTTGTTCATAGTGTTTCCTCCGTTGATGGGTGATCCTGCGGCGCTTCTGGAACGGGTCCTAGAAGATCAAGATCAGAATCAGGATCAACAGAATGAGTCCTCCGACGCTGATGTACATGTTTGGCACCTCCTTGGTGCGAGCAGTACCCCGATCGCGACCACTTCAAACCCGGTCGATCAGAACTCGCCGCCGCGACCGAGGCTGACGAGGGCCCGGCGACGGATGTTCTGCGCCCGCTGGGACCGTAGTGGGGTGTGGGCTAGCCCACTATCTGCTGACCGATGAGGAGCAGGATGCCGATGAAGGGCCCGGCGAGGAGCAGCGCGTAGCGTCCAACCCGGTGGTTGATCCTTTGGGCCAGATAGGCCATCAGGGCTATCCCCCCGAGCCACAGGCCGACGAGGGTGATGACAACGGCTCGCTGGAGATCGGACCAGCCGGGTTCGGTGGCATTCAGGAACCCGTAGACGCCGAACCCCCCGGCCAACAACAGATGCCCGCCGAGGATGGCTTTGTCGGCGGTCGACAGCGGACGGCGGATGCGTGATGGATGAGTGGTCATTTCTTCCTTGTTTTCGGGAGGGTGGTACCTCCACAGTGGTCCCGACCGTCGCCGGCCTTCGTCGGGTCGTATCGCACTCCCGTGCGCGGGCTCGGCTCGCATGTTGGACGATGGCCATGGGAAAAAGGTTGCCGGATTCAGATTCATTGTTGGAACGCTTCCCGCAGCATTCGATCATGCGGCCCGCAGCATTCGTCGTCATCCTGGCGATCGGGCTTGCATCCTGCTCGTCCACCGACACCACCAAGACAACCACCGACACCACTGCAACAACCGCCGACTCATCAGTGGGCACCCCGGCGACGGATCAGGCACTTGCGGCCGGTGAGGCGTTTCGGGCCGTCCCGGACGGCTATCTGGATTGTGGGCACACCAACCTGTCGTCTGGATGGCCCACAACCACGGTCTTCGACTCCGAGATCGGAGCGGTGTGCATCACCGAGGCGGCCAGGACGAGAACGCCATCACAGCAGTCGTTCAGCGGCCGGGACAACGCAGGCGGCCTCGACGGCCGGATACTGCGAGTGGAAGGCGCGTCGGAGGTCACGATGATCACGTACCACATCGAGCCCGACGGCGCAGTGTCGAGTACGCGAGTGACCTGTCAGGAACTCACGGAGCCAATCAGCGAACCACCGTTGTGTTCGAGCGCGCCTGCTCCCTAGCGGATGAGGCGGCACGCATCGACAGAGCGAGCGGCCACCAGCCCCACATCAGGGCCGGGACCGGCCCACCTAGCCGGTTAGTTGACTTGTGAGGGAGGGCTGTCGCCCTCAGTGAGGTCTTCCACCCGGCCGATGATCGACAGCAGGGGCGCCTCGTACGTTGAGATTTCAGCGCTCATAGTGAGGGAGCATACCACGGTGCATGGCAGGGTGCGGTGCCGTCATGCTCGGGACTCCCCGACCAGGTCGGCGAGGCATTCGACCACGTCGGGCAAGCACTGCACCGACCGGGGCCGTGTCACTACCCAGGTCGGGACGCCGGCCAAACCAAGCAACACCCGTGGATCTGTTTCGCGCAGTGTGCAATGGGGAATAAGCCGTACGAGCCGATCCGCAGCGGACAACCGGTCCGCGTGCAAACCGTCACCCCATTCGAACAGGACGGCGCCTGCGAGTGGAACCGGCCCGGCGGAAGTTGGAAGCAGTATGCGGCGCCGGGCTCCGTGGCGGGTATACGGAACGTCCTCTCCGAGCAACGCCCCGGGGTCTTCCTTCACATCGACGCATCGCGGGCCGGGAAACACGATGCCATCACCGACAACGATGAGATCGTCGGCCAGTACCTCGAGACCTGCGAGATGGAGCGCAGCCAGCGTTGAGCTCTTGCCACCGCCCTTGTCGGCCAGAACCATCCATGCACCGCCGGATGCAACGAAGGCACCGCCGTGCATGGCGAGGAAACCTCGCCAGTGTGCAAAAACGGCTCCTACCCACGCAAGGGTCGGATGCACGAGCTCATAGGTGGGAAGCACGACGTCGGTATGCACGGTTACGGTCCCGCGAATCCGGTCGATCACGAGTGAGTCGCCCACCTCGGCTCGATCAGCGCCGATCCAACGCCGAGGTTGGCGGTGGTCGCCTATGCGCTGGATGACTTCGACGAGGGGGAGATCGGTAGATCCGCGTCCGGCGAGGGCCGGATCTCGAAATCCGGCAATGCGCAGACCATACGCCACACCGGTGGGGCTGCCCGATGCGTCAATCGCCTCTGAGGTTGCATGCACGTCCACGGCTACCCCTCCTCGGCCGGCAACAGCGTGGCCCCGTGTTCGGCGATCGTGAGCGTCACCGGAGTGCCCGGCGGGATGGAAATGGCCGGGTTCCCTCGGACCCGCACTCTGGTTCCGCCGACGTCGACCACGTGGTCGATGGCTTCACCGAGATACGCCCTCGCAGCAACGACGCCGGTCCAAGCCGCACCGGGAGCGGCTCCCTTTTCGATGGTGATTTGCTCGTGGCGTACGGCAACCGTAACGGCCTCCCCGACGGCCAGGTCGGCGGCCGCGGGGATGAACAGTCGCCCGGCCGCACAGGAGACCAGGTAGGCGCCCCCCGGCTCACGGGAGACGATGTGGCCCGGCAGGAAGTTGGCCGTGCCGATGAACTCGGCCACAAAAGCCGTCGCTGGCCGCTCGTAGATCTCACGCGGCCTGCCCAGCTGTTCGATCCGACCGTTGTTCATGACCGCCACGTATTTGGACATTGCGAGCGCCTCGGCCTGGTCATGGGTGACGTAGACCGCCGTCAAACCGAGACGCCGCTGCAACTGCTTGAGCTCCAGGCGCATGTCCTCGCGCAGGTTGGCATCGAGGTTCGAGAGCGGTTCGTCGAGCAACAGGATCCGGGGCTCCATGACCAGCGCCCGGGCGAGAGCGAGGCGTTGCTGCTGACCGCCGGACAGGTCCGTTGCCGGCCGGCGAGCCAGGCCGTCGAGCTGCACCCGTTCCAGCACGTCGTGCACCCGTTGTCGGATTTCGCGTTTACCCAGGCGATTCCGGCGTTGTGCCACCTCGAGCGGGAAAGCCGTGTTCTGATAGACGTTCATGTGCGGCCAAATGGCATAAGACTGAAAGACCATGCCGATGCCGCGGTCCTGGGGACTCACGTTGATCCGGCCTCCGGAGTCGAACACCGGCCGTCCGTCGATGTGGATGGATCCGGCGTCCGGTCGCTCCAAGCCGGCGATGCACCGCATCGTGGTTGTCTTCCCGCACCCGGACGGGCCGAGCAGTGTCAGCAGCGTCCCGGCCGGGACCTCGAACGACACGGAATCTACGGCGCGTACGTCCTTCCCGTCGTCCGAGAAACTCTTGGCGAGATCGGTGACCTGCAGCACCGGCGCGACTCCCTCGAAGGTCATTCCCGCGCCCCGAATTGCACGCCGAGGCGCTGTGCCAGCAGCACGAGGCCGGTCAAACCAATGACCAGCAGCACGCCGAGAGCCGCCAGATTCCCGAACTCACCGTTGTCCCAATGCGAGAAGATGACCACGGACAGAACCTCGTTGCCGGGTGTGTACAGCAGGATGGAGCTGGAAAGCTCGCGGATCGACACCAGGAACACATAGAGCCATCCTGCCAAGAGTCCCGGCACCAGGAGCGGGATCATGATCCTGCGAAAGGACTGCCACCACGTCGCACCCGACATATGTGCCGCCTCCTCGAGGTCGCGACCGACCTGGAACATGGCGGCGATCGAATACCTCATCCCATAGGGCATGTAGCGGGTCACATAAGCGATGAGCAGGATCCAGATCGTGCCGAAGACCGGCAGCGGAGACCGCAGGTAGACGAAGAGGAGCGCCACCCCCATGACCAGCCCGGGTACGACGAAGGGGGCCGACGCCAGGCCATCGATGAGCCACCGGCCCCGGAGGCGCGTGCGGGTGATCACCCAGGCAGCCACTGCCGTGACCGACATGACGATCGTGGCAGCCAGCACCCCCAGCAGGGCCGAGTTGCGGAGAGATCGCAGCGTCCGCCCGTCGGTCAGGACCTCTCCGTAGTTGGTGAACGACGCATCGGCGATTCGGTCGATGGTAGGCACCGAGTAGAACGGCTGGGTCGACAGGTAGAGCAGTATCAGGAGAGGCAAAACGGCGGCGACGAACAGGTAGGCCGAGACGAACCCGAGCCCGGCCCAGCGCCACCTGCCGATCGACATGATGTGGGGGCGAAAGCCGCGGGCCGACACCGTTTCGAAGCGTCGCGAGCGCCGGAGCATGAGGTAGTACAGAACGAGCCCCACCAGGGTGAGCCCCATCAGCGAGATCGAGTAGGCGCCGGCCAGTCCGAAATCGGCCGGGAAGCCGCTCAGCGCACGCCAGATGCGGGAGGTGAACACCCACACCCCACCCGGAATGCCGATCATCGCGGGGACCTCGAACGATTCCAGAGCGCCGACTGCCATGATGAGAATCGCCGCCAGCAGCGCGGGCCGGACCAGGGGGATGGTGATCCGCCGCAGGATGGCCGGCCCCCGCGCGCCGCTCATGATGGCCGCCTCCTCAAGCGCAGGATCCACGGCCCGAAAGGCTGCGGTCATCAGAAGAAGAACCAACGGCGTGAGATGCAAACCCTCGACGAGCATCATCCCCGGGAGCGTGAAGACATCGAATCGCGGAGAGCCGGGAAGGACTTCGAACCAGCTGTTGATCAGCCCGATCCGGGGGCTGGCGAGGAAGATCCAGGCGACCGCGTTCAGAATTCCCGGGATGATCAGCGGCACCAGCGAGGCCGCGAAGAGGAATCGCTTGCCGGGGACGTCGGTGCGGGCGAACAGGAATGCCAGCAGGGTTCCGAGGGTCACGGCAACAACCGTCGCTCCAAAGGAGAAGAGAAGTGAGTTGGCGACCATCGAGCCGAGGCCGCCTGCGCTGTAGGCCGCTCGGAAGAACTCGAGCGTCAGCCCGCGCCCGTCCCAAAATGTGCCCCGCAAGAGGTAGCCGATCGGGATGATGGCGGCGTATGCGATGACCCCGAGCGCGCCGGCGACAACGACGAGGCGTCCTACCGGGAACCTACGCAGTGCGCCTCCACCGCCCGTCATCGCCGGGTTCACGATACAGTGCTCCGGCTAGTCACTCACGACCGTACCCGACGACGATTCGACGATCGAGGCGTAGAGGGCTTCCCACTTCGCCCGGTCCGCATGGAGGGCGGGGACGTCAACCGGTAGCAGATCGTACCCTTCGGGTAGACCGTCGGGCAGGCGGGTGCTGGCCGGCGTGCGGCCGAGGTCGGCGATGATGCTCTGGCCTTCCGTCAGCAGGAAGTCGACGAATAGCAGCGTACTTGCCGGTGTGTCGGCGTCGACATGCACCCCGACGCCGTTGGGTCGGAAGACAAGAGGCTCGATCGCCGGCTCCCAGTCGACGGGGGCTCCCGATTCGTCGATCCGGGCGACTCGGTATTGATACGCCGAGGCGACGAGATCGAACTCCCCTGCGGCCAGCAGCTCGCTCATCAGCGTGTGCCCATCGACGATGGTCGCGGTCGCCGCCGCCTGCCGGAAGAGGTCGATGGCCTCCTCCTCGGTGTAGCCGAGCTCGGCGACGAAGTAGTCCTGCACCAGGGCTGCGAACCAGTCGAAGTCCTCGAGCTCCATCGCGAGACCGGTCGGGTAGTTGGTCAGGACCTCCTCCCACGTCTCGGGAACCGCTCCGCCATCGAGGCGATCGGTGTTCCACGCCGCGACGAAGGTCTGCACATATACGCCGATCCAGCTCGGAAAGACGGCACCTTCGATGATGTCGGCGGCTGCGGGCGTAGTGAGCGGAGCGAGGATCCCTTCGTCGTGCAACACCTCCATTTCCAAGCCGCCAAGCGCCACGACGTCCGCCGCCGCGAAATCTGCATCGAACTCCTGGAGGAGCCGCTGGAGCACCCGCCCCGAGTTCGCCCGGAAGATCTCCACGCGGATCCCGTACGCGTCGAAGAAGGCGTCCGCCAATGCGGAGGAGTCGTCAACGGTCATCGACGTGTAGAAGGTCGTCACCCCCTCCTCGTCACGCGCCAACTCGACGAGGCGGGCGCGCCGAGCGGAGATATCGAGGCCGGCCAGCTCATCCTGCAATGCCACAACGAGCGTCGCGTCCGGCACCGGGCCGGACGGTTGCGTCGACCGGGCGGTCGGGGCCTCGGCGCATCCGGCACCCACCACGAGAAGAGCCAGGCCGGCAGCGATCGCCCGGTGCCTCACGAGCCGGCCTCGCCGAGCCGCTTGGTGACGTGGAGAGACATCAGCTTTCCCCGTCCGGTCCATTCGGGCTCGGTCCGGTCGACGGCGATCATCTGTCCCTGGCGCATCTGGTGCGACACACCCGCCAGACCACCAAGAGCATCGATAGCCTCGACGAAGGTGCGAGCAACGGCGGCGTCGTCGTCGATCTCCAGGCGTGGGCTCACCCGGATGTGAAACCGCGTGAAGCCGTCCTCGTCCTCGTCCTCTACGAGCTGGTAATCGAGCGGAGAGCCTCCGTGGCGGGCCGGCAAGACTTCTTCGAGGATCCGCACCATATCGCTGCCGATCAGGGTCATACCGCCGCCGGTGAGCTTCCGATAGCTGCGAATCTCCCCGAGGTGCGTGTTGAGGCCCAGCTCGCCGAGCAGACACGTGCACGTCCGCTGAGTGACCGTTCCGTAGTCGTCGGATTCCCCATTGAACAGGATCAGCGGTGATGCGGGATGAAGCATCGTGAACAGGAACGCCGGGACCGTGATGTCTGTCCCGGGGACGACGCGATCGTGCTGGATGAGGGCAGCCTGACCGTCGAGAAAGTGAACATCGTTCATCTCCGCCGGATCGGCGCATCCGAAGCCGACGCGACCCGTTTCAGACGATCCGTAGCTGGTTGTCACCGTTGCGCCGGATGCCGCGATTGCTTTTCCCTTGGCCGGTGTGAGCGGTTCGCCGGCAACCCGGAAGTTGGCGCCGGTCAAGTCGATGGACAGGTCCTTCGCCGCAAGGGCAACCCGCAGTGCCCTGCTCACCGGAGCCTGCATGATGCAGCCACCGTGGCGTTGCAGCGCCCCGCCCATCCATTCTGCGACGATCCCCGGCTCGTCGAGGCGCGCCCGCTCTGGCCATGGCACCTTCACGCCAACGGATCGAGCCATGACGATCGGGGCCATCGTGTGTAGCCCGTAACGCCACATGGAACGCGGCTGGTCA
This sequence comes from Actinomycetes bacterium, assembly GCA_024638645.1. GTDB lineage: Bacteria > Actinomycetota > Acidimicrobiia > Spongiisociales > UBA5794 > JAHEJX01. The sequence goes on along the minus strand of JAHEJX010000042.1, from coordinate 1,298 downwards.
CGGCTGATCACGGGCGAAAACCAGCGCTCCGGAGGACGCCCGAAGTGACCGGCCCGCAGCACGTTATGGAGTCCGCTTCCGTCCGGGAGAACACCGCGCCACAGAGCCCACGGAAGCCCCGTCCACGCCCGCGCCTCCCATGCGATCAGTTGATAGGCGCTCAGCGAGGCGTGGAAGGCAAGATCGCTCGGGATTGACATCGGCGTACCCGTGGAACCGCCACTTTCGACGTGGTGGACCGCCGAAAGCCGGGGGTTGCGGAATCCACCTCGAATCGGCAGCTCCCGTCCCGCCCGTACAATCGGCTGGCGGCCCTTCATCTCCTCAAATGTCACGTAAACCCCGGCTCGCCGCAAGGAGTGGAGCGTGCCTTCCAGCCCTTTCTCGGTGAGCTCCCGGCGGATGTCGCCGAATTCGATCCCGGCCAGGTCGAGCATCGGGAGGTATGGGCTGGACGGATACCCGTACACGTTGTGTTCCAGCATGCGAAGGAAGTTGGCTTCCCGCTGTGACACCGCATGCGTGATCATGCGCCGGGCGTCGGTGACCGAGATCGTGTCCCGGAAGAAGGACCGCATCTCGCGTTGAGAGCGGGCGAATCGCACTATGGATGAGGGCCCAACCACGATCTTGCCTCCCACTCAGCGCGCGAAACCCCTACTTCTGGTGGTCAGGATAGTTCCGATGCTCGATCGCCACCTACGGCGCTATCGGCACCTCCGTGAGGCGGCCGGTCTGGACGTCGTACACGAACCCGTGGATGCGGTTCCGATGGGCGAGGAAGGGCTCAGCTTGGAGACGTTCGACCGACCAGAGCACGCTGGCGGCCACGTCGGGGAAACTCCCGATCTCCCAATGCGGCTCGGCGCCGGCGGCCTGGTGCAACTCCGTGTGGAGCTCTCGCTCATCGAGTCCCTGCATTCCGCAGTCGGTATGTTGCACGACCACGATCCCGGTCGTCGCAAGCCTGCGCTGGGAGATGCTGAGCGACCGAATCACATCATCGGTGACAATCCCACCGGCGTTGCGGATGATGTGGGCCTCGCCGACGTTCAATCCGAGGACTCCGAATACATCGATGCGGGCATCCATGCAGGTCACCACCGCCAGATGGCGGCTCGGCGGCGCGCCACCGCCGGATGGCACGTGCCGGGCAGCAAAGCGGGCGTTGCGTTCCAGGAGCTCGCTTGGCTCCATCAGCACGAACCCGAACAGCAAGTAACAATCGACACGAGCAGGATGTCACCGGATGCGCGGTGCCCTGTCAAGTCGGCTGGCCGCTGCGGTTGGTTGCGTCG
>JAHEJX010000210.1 GCA_024638645.1 Actinomycetes bacterium | reverse complement strand
GATGAGCGCACCGGCAACCAGGAAATCTTCAAGTACGACGGTGGTATCCGCGCGTTCGTCGCGCACCTCAACAAGCACAAGACCCCGCTCCACCCCAGCGTTTTCTATTTCACCGCCGAGAAAGACCGCATCGGTGTGGATGTCGCGATGCAATGGAATGATTCCTACCAGGAGAACATCTTCTGTTATACGAATAACATTCCCCAGCGTGATGGCGGAACCCACCTTGCCGGATTTCGCTCCGCCCTCACCCGAATCCTGAACCAGTACATGGATGCCCACGGCATCTTGCAGAAAGCCAAGGTGGAACCGAGCGGAGAAGACGTGCGCGAAGGGCTCAGCGCGGTGCTTTCGGTCAAAGTCCCGGACCCGAAGTTCTCCTCCCAAACCAAGGACAAGCTGGTGTCGTCCGAGGTAAAGGCTGCGGTCGAATCGACGGTCGGTGAAAAGCTGGGGGAATTCCTGCTGGAGACGCCCTCCGAAGCTCGCGCCATCACCGGCAAGATCGTCGAGGCAACCCGAGCCCGGGAGGCCGCCCGCAAAGCCCGGGAGATGACCCGGCGAAAAACCGCCCTGGATATCGCGGGATTGCCCGGCAAGCTGGCCGACTGCCAGGAGAAGGATCCGGCTGCTTCCGAGTTGTTCCTAGTCGAGGGCGACTCGGCAGGAGGCTCTGCGAAACAGGCGCGGGACCGACGGTTCCAGGCCATTCTCCCGCTGAAGGGCAAGATCCTGAACGTCGAAAAAGCGCGCTTTGACAAGATGCTGTCGTCTGTTGAGGTGGGCACCCTCATCACGGCGCTTGGCTGTGGGGTCGGACGGGAGGAGTACGATCCCGACCGGGCCCGTTACCATCGAATCATTCTCATGACCGACGCGGACGTCGATGGCTCTCACATCCGCACCCTCCTGCTGACGTTCCTGTATCGCCAGATGCCAGAGTTGATCGAACGCGGCCACATCTACATTGCGCAGCCGCCGCTCTACAAGGTCAAGAAGGGAAAGCAGGAACGATACGTGAAGGACGACACCGAGCTCGATAGCTTCCTTACCCAGCTTGCCCTCGATGGCGCCTCCCTAGCGGTCGGCGCCAATGGCGAGAGCTTGGCGGGTGAGAAGCTTAGTGCGCTCGCCGAAAATTGGTTAGAGCTCCAAGCAATAATGAAAAGATTATTGCGTCGAGTGCTTCCTGAGGCGCTCGAGGCCATGATTGCTCTGCCCCTGCTCGAGTATGTCGAAGCCGAGCCGCTGGCCGGGGTCGAGCACTGGTTCGACGAGCTCGAGCGCGCGCTGAACGCCACCGCACCCCCGCATGGAATGTACCAGGCCACGGTGACTCGAAGGGGCGAGGACGGTTTTCGCGCATGCATCAACGCCGTCGTTCACGGGCTGGAGTCCCCGCGGACGTTAGGAGACGAGTTTTTCCGCTCCGCCGATTACCGCAATTTCGTGCGGTTAGGCCAGCAGGTCAATGCTCCCCTGCCGGACGGGTCAAGAGTCGAGCGCGGTGACAAGGTACATCCCGTCACCACTCAGAAAGAAGCGCTCAACTGGCTGTTGTCGGACGTTAAGCGTGGCATCCACATTCAGCGCTACAAAGGCCTCGGAGAGATGAACCCGGATCAGTTGTGGGAAACGACGATGAATCCCGAGACACGACGAATGCTCCAAGTGCGAATCGAGGATGCGGTGGCGGCGGACGCCCTGTTCACTACGTTGATGGGCGACCAGGTGGAGCCACGCCGCGAGTTTATCGAGACCAACGCGCTCTCGGTGGCCAACCTTGACACCTAATTAACTGATTCCAATCACTTTTTATCCTCCCGCGGGGTGCGCGCAACCGCCCACACATCCACGCGCTCAACCCCTTGCCGCTTCAGAATCCTGGCGAGTTCACCGACCGTCGCGCCGGTGGTGACCACATCGTCAACTAGCGCGACATGGCGGATGCCGGATGGTAGCGCTCGAACCGCGAAAGCCCCGTTGACATTGCGTTTTCGCGCCGTGGTGCTCCCCAGGCCCGACTGGGACTCGGTTGCCCGCGTTCGGTGACACGCGTTCGGCAGCAAGCGA
>JAHEJX010000003.1 GCA_024638645.1 Actinomycetes bacterium | reverse complement strand
CTACACCGGCGGCGCCGAGATCAAACGCTTGATCGACGGATCCGAACATGATCTGGTCGTGCGTCGCGGGGTGCGTCAGCAACTCGTTGTGGTTGATCTTGACGATGTAAGGAATGCGGTGCGCGTACTTGCGTGACGTCATACCCAGGACTCCGAAAGTGGACGCCACCGCATTGCAACCGCCAGCAATAGCGAGCTCTACGATGTTGGCCGGGTCGAAGTATGCCGGGTTCGGCGCAAATGAGGCCGCTGCCGAATGCTCAATGCCTTGGTCCACCGGGAGGATCGAGACGTAGCCGGTACCGCCCATCCGACCGTGATCAAACAGGCTCTGGAGATTGCGCAGCACCTGCGGATTGCGGTCTGTGTAGGCAAAGACGCGATCTATGAAGTCGGGTCCGGGAAGGTGGAGATCTTCTTTGGGAATGCCCTTGGAATCGTGGTCGAGCAGCGATGAAGCCTCGTCCCCGAGAAGCGATACGAGATCCATTGGTGTCCTAACTCCCTCTCTATTGGCGCGGGCCCATTATCCCGGCTGGCCAGGAAACCTCAAGCTCAGCTAGCAAAGCCGAGCGCCGCCGCGGCGCCTTTTGCAACGAGTTGCGCACTTTCCTGTAGCTCGCTTTCAGCCTCCATGATCCGGGCGGTATCCATGAGATCGGTGGGCTCGGTCAGATCCACGTAGATCTTCAACTTCGGCTCGGTGCCACTAGGTCTGATGAGACAGCGCCCAGATTCGCCAAGGTCGATCTCGAGCAATGGAGTTGCTCCCAAGTAGCGGGGACGCTCGGCAGCACCCCGCCGATAGTCCGTTATCCCCGTCACTGCGATGCCGGCCAGCTGATCAGGCGGATCTTCCAAGAGCGAGTCGAGGGCGGGCTCAATTTCGTCCATTGCGCCGACACCCTCGAAGCGAACACTGTGCTGAGTGCTCGTCCAGAGCCCGGCTTGGCGATATAGGCCGGCGAGACGATCAAGGACGGACTCACCGGCGGCTTTGCCGGCAGCTGCCATATCGGCGAAGACGAGCGCGGCCGACATCCCGTCTTTGTCTCGGACCGCAGGCCCAACCGAGTATCCGAGCGCCTCCTCGTACCCCATTACGAAATCGTGGTCGGCAGCGAGGTCGAGAGCGGCGTTCCAAATCCACTTGAAGCCGGTGAGGGTGGTAGCCCAGGCGGCGCCCCGCAATTGCGCGATCCGCCCCAGCATCGGCGACGAGACCACGCTGTTGAGCACGACAGGATTGGCCGCCGTGCCGTCGAGACACCAATCGGCGAGCAACACACCGATCTGGTTGCCGGTGAGGCTTCGCCAGCCTCCGGGCCCTGGCACCGAGACGGAGAGGCGATCGGCGTCGGGATCGTTGGCGATCACCAGATCGAACGACGTGTCGCGACTCGCGACGGCGAAAGCCTCGTCGAGAGCACCAGGCTCCTCGGGATTGGGGAAGTCAACTGTTGGGAATCGCCCATCCGGCTCGAACTGGGTGAGAACCGGCACGACTTCGTGACCGCCGTGTTTGAGGACCGCCTCGGTATAGAAACCACCGACGCCGTGAAGCGGTGTGTAGACGATGCGCAGCGCCACCTTCTCTTCGCCGGAGCGAGGGCGTTGCAGCACATCGAGGTATTGCTCGAAAACGGAGGCTGCGTCGAGCGCGGTACACAGGTCGCTGTCGGCAGTCGAATTCCAGCGGATCCTCGGTACCAGTCTGGCCGGGCCGACCTTCTCGATCTCTGCGGCTATCGACTCATCGTCCGGCGGCACGATCTGGGCTCCATTGGCCGCATAGACCTTGTATCCGTTGTCCTGCGGCGGGTTGTGGCTCGCAGTGACGACGATGGCGGCGGCCGCATCGAGGCGCAGCGCCGCGAAGGCCACCAGGGGTGTGGGGGTGGGGACGTCGAAGTACCTCACCTGGAATCCGGCGGCAGCGAGGACGCCGACGCTGTCCTCCATGAACCGTCGACTCGATAGTCGGGCGTCGTAGCCGACGACCACAAGGCCGCCTTCCCGCTCGCGCAGATGTTCTGCCAAGCCTCTTGTCGCCTGAATCACGACGGCCCGGTTCATCCGATTCGGCCCAGCTCCGACCTCACCTCGCAGGCCTGCGGTGCCGAACTGCAGCCTCCCGGCGAACCTATCGGCAAGCTCGCGATCGGCGCCGGAGGCGAGCAGCGCCTCTACAACCTCGCGCGTCGCCGCATCGGGATCGCCTTCGATCCATTCGCGAGCCGCGGCATAGAGCTCGTCGCGACCCATTTCATCCGGTGACATGCGACGGAGACTAAACGGCGCGTTGCGCGACCTGAGAGGGGCGCGGGGCAACTAACGTCCGCGGCATGTCGGAACCGTTCCCCGCATTCGACCAGCCGCGGCACCTTGGCCCCGCGCAGCGCGAGCAAGCCCTCGCTGAATTCAGCTCCTCCGAGTTCGACCTGCTGGTAATTGGATGTGGAGTAACCGGCGCAGGGGTCGCTCTCGACGCGGCGAGTCGCGGCATGAAGGTTGCCGTAGTCGAGCAGCGCGACATCGCATCCGGAACGTCCAGCCGGTCCAGCAAGCTCATACACGGCGGCCTCCGCTACCTCGAGCAACTGAATTTCTCTTTGGTCAAAGAGGCCCTCAGGGAGAGGTCACTGCTGCTGCAGACGGTCGCTCCATATCTGGTGCATCCCGTCCGATTCCTCTACCCACTGCGTCATCGGATTTGGGAGAGGCTGTACGTAGGAGCCGGCGTGGCGCTGTACGACGCCCTCGCCAAGCTGGGTGGCAACAAACTCCCCGTGCACCGCCACCTCACGCGCAAGGGTGCGCTCAAGGAGATTCCGGCGCTCGACCCGGTGTCGCTCGTTGGGGCTCTGCAGTACTACGACGCCCAGGTCGACGATGCCCGGCATACTCTGGCCGTGGCCAGAACGGCGGCGGGTATGGGAGCCCAGGTCGCCACGAGTATGCGCGTCACCGGGTTCCGTCAGGAAGGTGACAAAATCACCGGAGCCGTCGCCAGGTGTCTAGAGACAGGCGTCGAGGTCGAAGTAAGGGCTCGCCACGTCGTGAATGCCACCGGCGTCTGGACCGATCTCGTTGAAGAGCTCGCCGGACAGGATTCGGTTGAGGTGACGGCTTCGAAAGGCATTCACATCGTCGTCCCCCAGAAGCTCATCAGGTCTGCCACGGGCATGATCATCCGCACCGAGAAGAGCGTGCTCTTCATGATTCCGTGGAGTCAGAACTGGATCATCGGCACGACGGACACCAAGTGGGATCTCGACAAGGCACACCCTGCGGCATCGCAGACAGACATCCAATACGTTCTCGAGCGCCTCAACTCCGTGCTGCTGAGCCCGATATCCGAGGCCGATATTGTCGGCGTGTACGCCGGGCTCCGCCCGTTACTCACGGGCGAGTCAGACGCAACGAGCAAGCTCAGCCGAGAGCACGCGGTGTGGGCGACCGCGCCCGGATTGACGACCGTCGCCGGCGGCAAGTACACCACGTACCGGGTAATGGCCAAGGACACCATCGATGCTGTGATCGAGGACCTGGGTGGCGGTTTCCGAGAATCGGCGACAGAGAGGCTGCCGCTCATCGGCGTGGAGGGATATGAGCAACTGTGGACCGATCGGGCTTCGCTTGCGGAGCGGCACGGTCTCTCGGTCCGGCAGGTAGAACGGCTGATGGGCCGGTACGGATCGGGCGTCGTCGAAGTGCTTGGGATTCTCAGGTCTCGTCCTGAGCTAAGCGCCCACTTCCCCGGATCTGACGACTATGTGTTGGTGGAGGCGGTTTATGCGGCACTCGCCGAGGCGGCATTGCATCTCGACGACGTACTCACCAGAAGAACGCGCATATCGATAGAGACGCCAGATCGGGGCTTGGCCGCAGCGGAGGCGATCGCTCCTCTCATGGGCGAAGTGCTCGGATGGGACGACTCAGCGTTGGCACGAGAGCTCGCGCATTACCGCGCTCGAGTTGAGGCGGAGCGCGACAGCCAACGCCAGCCAGATGATCACACCGCAGACGCAGCTCGCATCGGCGCCCCCGACGTCAGAACCGCCGGCAGGCTGTAGCCGCAGCGATCTGGCCCGCTCGGTCGGATCCGGATTCGTCGCCGAACCTAGAGACCGAGTCCGAAACGATCGTCTTGGCCGAGCGTCTCGCGGATTCCAGTCACGTTTTGATGCCAACGTTTGTCGCCGGCAGACGTGATCGGCCCGGTTCGGCCTTTCAGCACAAGCACGACACCGGCGTTTGCAACGCCGCCGAGGTTCTGATCGGGAATGCTGATTGCGAGATCGGCATCGCCGTCACCGTCCTGGTCGAAGGCACGAAGCGCCCAGCCGAGGTGGTCCGAACCGTTGGCCTTGCCCGCGATGTTCGGCGTGTTTTCCGTCCAGCGTTGATCACCGGCTGCCGTTAGCCCGCTGCTGCTCCCGTAGAAAACGTGGGTGGCCCCGGCGTTGGGCTTGCCGCCGACTTCTTGATACGGGACGCCAACCGCCAAGTCGTCGCGACCGTCGTTGTTGAAGTCACCGGAGGTGAGTGCAAAACCGAACCGGTCAAACTCTTTGCGTTTGCCTTTGACGTTGGCGGTGCCCTCATTCCAGAAGGTGTTGCCCGCGTCCGTCAAACCGGACGGGCCGCTCAGCATGATGGAGAAGGCGCCGACCTCCTGCTTGTTGTTGAAGCCCTCCCTGGGAATTCCAATGGCAAGATCCGGCCGGCCGTCGCCGTTGAAGTCACCAGATTCCAGAACAGAGCCGAACATATCGAACGTTTGCGGGGAGTCCTTCATAGAGCCGCTTGCCTGATCCCATTTCTGATCCGCGGTTTCGTCCAGGCCGAGGACGGATCCACCGAGGACGAGAAAAGCGCCGGCGTCTCGTTTGCCGTTCACGTGTTTACCCGGCATTCCGGCTACGAGTTCCCATGAGCCGTCCAGGTCGAAGTCGCCGGCGGCCAGAGCGAAACCGAGGTGGTCGTCGGTTCTGTTGGCACCCTTGACGCCCGGTTTGTTCTGATCCCACGTTTCGTCATTGTTGACCGCGAGGCCCGTCGGTGAACCAAACAGCACAGCAACGCGTCCCGCGTCGGAAACTCCGCCTATGTCTTCGAATGGAACTCCGATGCCGAGGTCGGCAAAGCCGTCACCGTTGAAGTCACCAGTCACGAGGGCCGCGCCGAAGGCGTCGCCGGGCTGGGAGGCCCCGAGCACGCCGGCTGTGTCCTGATGGAAAGTGGTATCGCGCTGCGCGGTGAGGCCGTTCGCCGATCCATAGATGACGTGAACAATGCCAACGTCACCTTCTCCACCGATGTCCTCTCCAACAGCCGAGACGGCCAGGTCGGAGTAGCCGTCGAGGTCGAAGTCGCCCCAGGCGAGAACCCCGCCGAACTTGTCGCCAGACTCCTTGACACCCGCAATGCCCGCAGTGCCCTGTTTCCACACATCGTCTCCAGCGCTGGACAACCCACCCGCTGCGCCGTAGATGACCGCCACTGCTCCGGCCGTTGCGTCCTCACCCGGCACACCAATCGGCAGATCTTCGAAACCGTCACCATTGAAGTCAGAGTGGACTCGGAACGAGACACCGGGGTTGACGAAGAACGTCTCGCACGTCTCGCCGTTGTCGTCGTCTTCGACGCACACTTCTGCGGTGCGGGTCCCCGCTGAGTTGTACGTGTTGCTGAAGCTGCGCGGGGAAACCCCGGCTGCACCATCGGAGGTGCCCTCGCCCCAATCGACCGTAACGACGTGGGTGTCATCGGTGCCGGGGTCGGAGAAGAACACGTCCAAGTCCACCTCGGCTCCGATCGCCGGTGTTGCATCGAATGCAATGCGATCGACCGTTGGCAGAGCGTTGTCGATGGTGATAATCACATCGTCGAAGTCCTCACCACCATCCCCGTCATTGACGGTCAGAGTCACGAAATAGCTGCCGTTCTCGGTGGGGCGGTAGTTGATTCGATTCGCGGTGCTGCTGGCTACGACTTGACCGAAGAGGCGAATCTTCCAGTCGTAGGTGAACTCTTCGTCACCGGGGTCGTTGACGGTGGAGCGCAGTCTGAGCAGCACGCCCTCTTCGCCGCCATTCGAGATGTTGGGGAGATTCTTGCCATCGGTGCCGGTGACTTGGGCGACCGGTACGACGTTGGCGACCGTCACCGTGTGGATGATGGCGTCGGACATACCACCGTCGTCGTCTGTGACGACGTAGATGTACTCGTACACGCCGTCATCGCTGAGATTCAGGCTCAGGTTCTTGGTGACGGCTGAGGCAAAGAACTCCCCGTCCTTTGTGACCTGCCAGTCGTAGGTGAACGTGTCGGCGCCTGGGTCGCTGCGGGTTCCGACCAGCGCCACCAATTCGCCTTCGTCGGCCGTTGTGGGGCCATTGATGCCTGCCGTCGGCGCCACGTTGGCGACGTTGGTGGTGAAACCGCCGCTGCCCATGTCGCCGCTCGGGTCCATCACCGCAACGATGACTGTGAAAGCGCCATCGTCGGCGTACACGTGAGACCCGCTCACGGTTCCTGTGCCGTCGCCGTTGTCGACGATCGTGCAAGTGGCCGGGCAGTCATCAACGGTGCCGTCACCCCAGTCGATCGTTGCCGAGTGCGCCCCTTGGCCATCCGAGTCGACCCAACTGCCATTGACATTGACGGTGTCCCCCTCGTCCACGTCTTGGTCAAGCCCGACATCGACCATGATGATTCCGGCCATATCGTCGTCATCGATGGTTACGTCGACGTCGGAAACGGCGAACTCGTCGTAATCCGGGTCGCCGGAGGACACAGCGTGGACGATCGTGTCCGACGTCTGGCCATCGATGACGCCATCGTCCACAGCGGCAACGGTGAAAACCTTCGGCACGTCCCAGTTGTTGGAGTTGAAGGTTCGGTTCGCGGGAGAGACGGTTGCCTCACCTGTGGTGTTTGCCGCCGTCACCACGACGTTGGCGGTGGGCTCCGACGTGAGCACGACCGTGTAGTCGACACCCGAGCTGCCTTCAGTGACAACGACGGCCGTGGTGCTGATATTGACGCCGACACTGTCGTCTTCCGCAATATCTAGGTCGACGTTGTCGATTGTGATGCCGGCATAGTCGGCATCGCCAGATGTTGCGGCATGGGTGATCGTGTCGGCGCGGTCACCTTCTGCGACGGCATCGTCCGGGACCGTAACCGTGAAGACCTTGGGAACATCCCAGTTGGCCGTCGTGAACGATCGCGAGGCGGGCGTCACCTCGGCCAGCCCGCCGCTAACCGTCGGGGTGACGGTCACCGCTACGGAGGGTTGTGAGGTCAGGACCACCTCGTACGTCACTCCGGCGCCACCCTCGGTGACGTCCAGCGACGCGGCGGACAGCGAAACTCCCGGCGTGTCGTCGTCGAGGACGGTGATGGAGTGGGCTGCGATTGGGCCGTTGGTCGCGGCGTCTGCATTTGGCGTCACCACGTCGAGTGCCAGGTCGATCGTCTCGTCCGCTTCGTTCGCCTGATCGACGGTGATGTCGATATCGACGAGAACCGTGGCGAGGTCGGTGCTCCCTGCCGGAAACGAGACCTGGGTCGGCGAGAAGTCGTAGTCGTCTGGATTGGACGCATCACCGGTGCCGGCGTCGGTGATGTCAACATTGATCACGTCGGTTGATGTTGCGCCACCTGTGCTCAGCTCAACGGCAACCTGGTGGGTGCCGGACTCCGCGGTCGAGCTAGTGGCGTCTTGGAAGGACACGGTGAACACCATCGCGTTTGCCGGGGCCGGGAGGGCGATCAGTATTGACGCGCTGAGCGCGAACACCGCCACAGCACGCATCAGGGTGCCCGATCTAGGAATTCCCGGCCCTCCGCCACGCACGGCGTAGGTCATATGTCGCCCTTTCGCTTGTTTTCTGGCCCCACCGGTGCCAGCTCACCGGGGTCACCTCAGCAGGGCGACCGTCGAGCGCGTGTTGCGGTTGCCGCCATTGTCCCAGCAGCCGGTAATCCCGGCAAGAACGGAAATCGGTCCACGGGCATGCCTTTGCGTTACCTCCGTGTCGCCTGAGCCAGGATCTCACGGTGGATCCGATCCCGCTCAGCGTCGAGCAAGGCCACGTGGCGGCTTCGCTCGAGCCATACAATCCTCTTGTCGACGGAGCTCAGACCGTCGTAGAGGATCTGCGCACTATCGGGGTGGACCGTCTCATCGGCGCGAGACTGAATGATGACGGCGGGCGCGGTGATGCGGGGAAGCGAACGTTCCGCGGCGTCCATCAGATCGAGGAGATCGGCGACCATCCCCACCGGTGAGTCGTTGTAATGGACCCAATACTCGGCGGCCTCACCATACGGAACCTCACTCGGTTCGCCCCGATCGATCCGTTTGCTGCCGCGAAATAGTCGAGCCATCCAGGCTCGCCTGCTGTGGAGCCGTTGCGGTGAGTTGATCGTGGTGATCGAGGCAACATCGTTGGTTGCGGAAAGCAGCAAACCGATGATGCCGCCCATCGAAAGTCCCACCACATGTACCCGCTCATAATCGGACAGTTCGTAGAGAGCTTCGAGGGCGGAGCGTACCCAGTCCTTCCACGTCGTCTCCTGCATGTGTTGGATCGATGTGCCGTGACCTTCGAGCCGTGGCAGGTAGGCGGTGTAACCCCGAGCGTTGAGGAACTCGGCGGCGAGCCGGAAGTGCGCCGGTGATCCGGTCCAACCGTGCAGCATCAGAAAGGCGTCCGGTTTGTCCCCTTCGACGCGGTAGGAGTCCGCATACGGGTGCATCACTTGTCGGGAATCCGCCATGGGGCGAATCTACCCAGCCCGCCGGGCCTATCCTGGCAGGGCGTTCTTGCTGCGGGGCGGAGCGACGGTATTCGCAGGCAAGTTGCCTTGGCGCGGAAGTGGCGCAGACGTGGGAGACCGATGGGGAGAACTCGCAGCAGAATCTTCGTTGCGTTGTTTGCGCTCGGCCTGATTGGGGCCGCGTGCGACTCTGGTTCAGAATCATCCGCAGCCCCCTCGACAACTGCCGCCGCCACCACGACGTCGGTCCCGGCGACGAGTGCGCCTCCCCCAACTGCCCCGCCGCCGGGAGTCGATCGTCTCGTCGTAGTCGAGCCTGACGGCAATGTCGTCACCATGAGCCCCGACGGCTCGGACGTTGTCGCGCTTACCGACGACGCCGCCACGACCGGCTACTTTCAACCGATCTGGTCGCCGGACGCATCGTCGGTGGCCGTCAGCCGGATCGATGGTTCTGGCTTCAGCATCGTCCGCTATGACTTGGCCTCGGGTGATAGCTCGGCGGTGGCGACCGAGGCCAACGCCTTCTACGTGTACTGGTCGCCCGACGGTTCGCAGCTCGGATACCTCAGCACCGGGAATGCCGGGATGGGTCTGAGCCTCGTCAGCTTCGATGACGACAAGGTCGCCGGTGAGGTCGATCTGGGCCAGCCGTTCTACTTCGACTGGAGCCCAGCCGGAGACAAGCTGGCCACGTTGATCGGCGAACAGCGCTTCGATGTGCGGGACGCGGCTGCCGACGCTGCTCCGGCCGAGATCGCCACGCCCGGCTCATTCCAGAATCCGGTGTGGACGGACTCGGGCCTCTTCTACGTTCGTTCCGAGGCAGGCACAGACGAGATCGTGCTCGGCGAGCCGGAGGGAGACGTCGCGGTGCTGGCCCTTGCCCTTGCTCCGTTGATCATGACGGCTCCCAAGTCAGGAGCCCGCCTCGCCGTGCAGGCGACAGGCACCGTCGAAGGCGTCGAGGCTTCGCTGCAGGCCGTACCGACGTTGCCCATGAATCGGCTAGTCGTCGTGGATGTCGCGTCCGGCGACATCACGCAGGTCACAGATAGCCCGGCTGCTGCCTACTTCTGGGACCCGACCGGCGAAAAGCTTCTTGTCCTGGGCCAGAACCGCGAGACCCGCCGACTGCGCTGGTCTGTATGGGCGAACGGCGAACTGACCCAGCTCACCGAATTCCTACCCTCCCGCATCTGGGCCGACACCTATCTACCGTTCTTTGGTCAGTACGCGCTGTCCACGACGATGTGGGCGCCGGACGGAAGCGCATTCGCATTTCCAGGGTTGATCGGTGAGCGCGGGGGGATATACGTGCAAGACATCGGCGGCGGCGACCCCGTCTTCGTTGCAGAAGGCAACTGGGTGCTGTGGAGTCCCCGCTAGCCAACTCGTCGGCGTCGTGAAGTACCGTTGCCGACAATGACCGAACGGACAATCGCCACCGAGATCGATCGGCTGGCTGAACTGCTATCCGCAGATGAAGTGGCGCTCGCTGCCGATCTTCTAGCTCACCTACGCAGTCGATGGCGCCATGACGCGGCCGCATTTCGCCCCGGCGATCTGAGCGCCCTCAAGGGTCACTCGGCTGCCCTCAATGAGGCGCTCCTCGGCCAAGTTGACGATGTGTTGAAGAACACATTCGGCTACTCCAGTTTTCGGCCGGGCCAGCGCGAGATCATCGAAGCGGCCGTCACCGGCCAAGACTGCATAGGCATCATGCCCACAGGCGCGGGCAAATCGCTGACGTACCAGCTGGCAGCCCGAGTGCTCGGCGGGACGTCGCTTGTCATCTCGCCGCTGATTGCGCTGATGAAAGACCAAGTGGATGCCCTAGACGAGATGGGGATCTCTGCGACCTATCTCAATTCGTCACTCACCGCCGGCGAGCGGGCGGAGCGGACTGCATTGATGCGGGCCGGCCAGTTCGAGCTCGTCTATGCAGCACCAGAGGGCATCGAAGCCTCGGTCGGAGCCGCCCTATCCAACATGGATCTCAGCCTGATCGCCGTCGACGAGGCTCACTGCATCTCGCAGTGGGGTCACGACTTCCGTCCTGCGTATCGCAAACTGGCGGGCCTGAAGTCGAGGTTTGGAGTGCCGGTGCTCGCCCTCACTGCGACGGCGACGCCGGAGGTCATGCGGGACATCCAGGATCAGCTCGGACTGACCGCGGCGATGCAATTCCGAGGGAGCTTCTTTCGACCGAACCTCAAGATCCATGCCGTCAAGAAGGGCGGCAAGGACGGCCGCAAGGTCAAGGTGAAGGACTCCATGGGCAAGCTGTGTTTGGAGCGCAAAGGCGAGAGCGGCATCGTCTACACGCTGTCGCGAGCGTCCGCAGAGTCGACAGCTGAGTATCTCGTATCGCTCGGGATCAAGGCGTTGCCCTATCACGCTGGACTGTCTTCCGAAGAGCGCACCATCACTCAGGACGCGTTCATCCGCGATGACATCGACGTGGTCTGCGCCACCGTGGCTTTCGGAATGGGCATCGACAAGTCGAACGTCCGGTATGTCATCCACCGCGACATGCCCAAGTCGATCGAGGGCTATTACCAGGAGATTGGTCGGGCAGGGCGCGACGGCGTCGACAGCGACTGCATCCTTTTCTACTCGTGGCCCGATGTGCTCAATCTGGAGCGCATGATGGGCAGCGGCGCCGTCGCCGACGGGCACAGACGCCAGATCCGCGCGATGTACAACTGGGCCGATCGCCAGCAGTGCCGCCACCAATCTGTCGCCCGCTACTTCGGCGAGGCAATGGACCGCTGCCTCATCTCGTGCGACTTCTGCACCGGTCAAGACGTCCTCGAAGGGCTCGTCGCACCAGCGGGTTCGGGCAAGATCTTCACGACCGAGAGCGCGGCGACCTCGGCTCGCAACTCACCATTGTTCGAAGATCTCAAAGCTGTGCGCCGCAGCATTGCTGACAAGAAGGGCGTACCCGCATACATCGTGTTCAGCGACGCCACCCTTATTGCAATGGCCGCGGCGAAACCACAGACCGAAGCCGAACTGCTCAACGTGAGCGGCGTCGGGCCCACCAAGTTGGAGCGCTACGGAGAAGACTTCCTCGAGGTGTTGCGAGCCGCGAACTAGCCGTTGCTCAGATCCACCAGCTCCTGGCGGGCCGCGTCGAGGTTGGCTTGTGCACTCGCCACGCGGCGGGTCACGTTGACCACTCTGAGCTCGGCGGCGGCTACATCGTCCTTGGTGATCGCGTACGCGGGATTGGTCGCTCTCGCTCGGGTCTCTTCCAAGGCTGCCGTCAACTCGGTCAACTGGCCCTCGAGCCGCTTGGCGCGCTTCTCTGCGGTATCGAGACGTTCCTCTGCCGCCAATAGCGCCTGCTGCTCGACTGTTTCCGGCGGTGCCACCAGATCGAAGGCCTCTCCGGCTAGGAACACGGCTGCGGTTGGCAGTCTCCCGAGCAACCCGACCAGTTCGACATCACCGAGACCGACCAGCGATGTCCGCCGCAACCGCCCAGGAATGAACACAAAGGCTGCGTCGGCCGACTCAGCCGCCATCGTCTCCCCATCGGGATTGACGAAACACTCGACATCAGCGGGGATGCGGGCTGCAAAAGCCATTTCCTCGAGGATCTTGCGGGTCGGCGCGATCAGCTCACCGGCAGCAGCTCCGCCGAGCAGCCTCACCTTTGCCTGGCTCCACTCGGGCGTTCTCGTGAAGAGGTACGCAGACAGCAACGCCATGCGGCTGGCGTCGTCGTCACCCCACCAGATGTCGATGCGGCGCTCGGAGCGCGAGATCGCCTCGAGGTGCTCCCACTTGTCGGAATGGCTGTGCATGTTCACGACGTTGAGACCGAGGCGATGAACCTCCCGGACCGCTTCTATATAGCCCTCGATGTGACCGGGAGCGTCGCTCTCAGGCCAGCCGAACAGCACGGTGTTGGCTTTGATAGGACCAAGCCCGAATGACTGCACGATGACCGGTAGTGCCTCCATTGCATCGTGGGCGAGGATGGCGCGGCCGTACACCTCGAGATCGAGGTCGGCGATCTCGCGTTGCAGAGCGGCGTCTTGCTCCTCACGCTCCCGACGTTTCACGGCACCATGGCCGACCACGATCTGGACGACTGCAGTCAGGCCACTGCCGCCCTCCATCCACGATGCAAAGCGCAGCAGTCGGGCGCGGCGCCGCGGCTCGGCAGAGAAGGCCAGCACCTGGGGCCGCCAACTGCGGGCGCTGCGATGGCCGGTTGGGATCGACCTGATGCTCTCGCGCGCTCTCTGGAAGTAGTACGAGCCGGTTGCGTCCGTCCAGCGATCTAGCCGCTCGGACTGCTGGAGGTAGAAGCGGATGCCCAGGAGAGCGGCAATCGCGACCGCACCGGCGATCGGGTTGATTGCGAGCATCACGAACAGGCAGGCCACGGCCCCGACCAGGCTGAGACGCTTGTCGAAAAACCGGAATCGAGGCCGGAACGACGGATCGGCGCCGCGCGCCTCGAAATAGGTGGCGTAGTTGAGCAATCCGTACGAGATGAGGAAAAACATCGACACGACTGGGGCGATGACGTTCAGATCTCCGAGAGCGATGGTCGCCAGTGCGATAGCCAGAGAGAGCAGGGTGGCGCGGCGCGGGTTGGACGTCGGGCCGTGGCCTGCGGCGAAGCCGTTCAGAATCGGAAAAACCCGGTCGGTGGCCAGCGATTGCAGAATACGGGGAGCACCCAGGAACGATGCCATTGCCGAAGACAGCGTCGCGGCCACGACGCCGGCAACGATCAGCGGGCTCCATGCCGCCACTGTGCCCATGGCACCTGTGTCTGCAGCAAGCTCACCGCTCGGCAGGTTGCCGGCAAAGAGCACGGCTACGGTGCCGTAGACCACCGTTGACACACCGACTGCGGCGAACGTGCCAATCGGAAGGCTGCGCCCCGGGTCGCGCAAGTCGCCGGACAGGCTCACCCCCTGCGTGAATCCTGTCACCGCAGGAAAGAAGATGGCGAAGATCGCCCAGAAGCCGAGTTCACTGCCCGGCGGCGACCAGCCATCGCCGGCAGTTCCGGCGTCGAATCCGGGGACTGCGCCGAGGTAGAACGAAGCAAGGGCCAGCACCAGCAGCACCATGACTCCGAACTGGAAGCGACTGGCTGCGTCCGCGCCGAGCCAGGCCAGGCCGAACAGGAGGGCCACCGCCCCTGCGGCGATGACCTGCGGCGCCCACGATGCGGAGATGTCTGCCGCGTCGGCGACCGCCTCGCCGAAACCAACCGAGTAGAAGGCAATAGATACAGACTGCGCCAGGAACAGCACCACCCCGATGGCACCACCGAAGTCGACGCCGAGCGTGCGCGAGATCATGTAATAGTCGCCGCCACCGCGCACCTCGAGATTGGTGGCGATTGCCGCCAGCGACAAGCTGGTGACGACGCTCACTGCGGTGGCGATTCCGATGATGATGAGGGTGTTGCGTAGGCCGGCGTTGCCGACCACAAAGCCAAGCCGCAGGAACAGGATGATCCCGAGGATCGTCAGGATCGACGGTATGAATACTCCGGTGAACGTACCGAGCGTGCCGCTCGATTCGGCTTGAGGCGTGGCCACCTAGGGACCCACCGGCGGAGGCGGACCGCGTTCGATGGCGCCCTGCGGGAAGAGCTGGCGGCAACCGAGGATCGTCATGAGCCAAACAGTCTGGGCCATCGCGGCAGGTTCTGTGGTTGCGTCCGGGTCGTACGTGGAGAGAAACTGGTCACCAAGAGCTCGCGCTGTGCCCCAATCCCACGCTCCTTGCTGGCAACCCGCTTCTGCCAGGGCAATCCAACTCTCTTCAGGCGCACCGAGGGTCCCCACACCGTTGATGCCGACTCCGTAGATGTTGCGGCGCAGCTCGGGATCGTCGGGGATGATCGAAGGTGTCGGCCCATCGGTGACAACCGTCGT
Source organism: Actinomycetes bacterium (assembly GCA_024638645.1). Taxonomy (GTDB): domain Bacteria; phylum Actinomycetota; class Acidimicrobiia; order Spongiisociales; family UBA5794; genus JAHEJX01. The sequence goes on along the minus strand of JAHEJX010000003.1, from coordinate 69,005 downwards.
GGTCGTCGCGTCGCTTCCGCCGCACGCGGCAACGACGGCCACTAGGGCTACGGCAACAAGCAGTCTCATGACGCCAGGCTATCCGCGGCGCGGTGGCATTGGTGCCGAGTTTGCGAAGCAAACTCGAACCTACGAGACCTGATGATGAAGTCGTCAGGTCTTGTAGGCGTCGACGATGCCGACCACGATTGCCCGCACCGGAGCGACGATCTCTCCAAGGATCTGACGGGCACCGGTGCCTTCGTCCATGATCAGGACGGTTTCGCCCGGTCCGGCTTCGACGACGTCTACCGCAATCACGTAGTCGCCGGTGGGCTCACCGTCTGGATCGAGATAGTCGCAGAACAGCAGGCGCTGATCATCGAACACGGGCGCGCTGATCGTCGAGACCACGGTGCCGGTGACGAGGGCGAGTTTCACTTCTTGGTCTTGCCTTTGGTGCTGGTCTTGGCGGGCCGTTTCTTCTTGGGGAGAGCGCCGACATTGAGCTGGTCGACGATGCCGACGATCGCGTGATCAACCGGCACGAATGGCTCCGGCATTGCCTGAGCCGCTTCGCGGGACCCTACGAAGTAGATGAGCTCACCAGGCCCGGCCATTGCAACGCCGTCAGCCGCAATGACCGGCCGGCCCCTGTCCTCGAGGTCTCGTGTCAGCGGCTGTACAACGAGGAACTTCACGCCATCGAGATTCGGCGTCCGCTCAGAAGCGACGACAGTGCCGATGACTCTTCCGAGGTGCACGGCTACTCCCCGACCCTGGCGGCAAACCGACCCGCCGCAGCGAGGTTCTCATCCATCTCGTCGTGCAACTGGGCTATGACTCTCGACCCGATCAGACCGATGCCGGCTCGGGCGGTGCCGAGCTCGACTGCGGCTTCGACCTCGACGAGAGGACCCCGGAAGAGCAGATAGCCTTTGCCGCCGAGCCCATCCGCGAGGAATATCTCGCGCAGTGTCACCAGCGCACCCTTGAGCCCGGCGTCCGCAGCACGAATGATGGCGGCGACGGAGTCGGTCTCGATGACTCCGAGCGACTCCCCGTCCCCGGCCTCACGGGTTCCCGTGAGTGCAGAAGCCAACTGGGGGTGCGGATCCGGCAGAAACATACGATCAACCACGTAGCTCGCGGCCACGCCGTCTGCTGCCGCCAGCGCCTCCTCGACCTGGCCCACTTCACCCCCGACCAGCACCAGATATCGCCCCGGTTGCACCGTGCCCGTCCTGATGATGTCGAGCGCGGCCCGTTTCACCATCGCATCGCCCGCCTCGATTCCGGCTGCGATTGAGCCGAACTCGAGGAGGGCGATGGCGGCGGTGAACGACACGGCTCAGACGATCCGCATCGAACCGACAACGCTGACTCTCCGGGGGCGGGAGAAGGTACGCGGCCGGGTGAGGCCATCGCCCGTAGGACTGGCGATGGAGAACGATGAATACCCCTCGCCGCCATAGCCGAGCCCCGAGAAGAAGGAGCCATTGGCAACGAAGATCGAACAATTCATCGCTCGGGCCATCCGAGTGATCGTGTCGACGTTCGAGGAGTGGATTCCCGCAGTATGCCGGAAGCCGTGCTCAGCCTTGACCGCCATGGCTATTGCGACATCAACGTTGGGCACCCGTGTCACCGGGAATACCGGCATCATCTGCTCGGTCCAGACGAGGTTGTGTTCGTTGGGCACCTCGGCGACGACCAACCGCACGTCGTCGGCGACCTGGACACCTATCTCGCTGAGAATGTCTGAGGCGTTCTTGCCGATGAAACCGGGGTTGATCTTGCCCGGCTTGTTGGGCGGGCCCATCTCGTGGAAGATCACGCGCTCCAGCCGGGCCAGCTCGTGCTGCTTGAGTACGTATGCGCCGCTGTTGCCCATGGCCCGCACAAGTCTGTCGGCAACGCTGTCGACGACAATCGCCTCCTTCTCGTCGGTGCAGATGACGTTGTTGTCGAAAGAGGCGCCGGCCACGATCGCTCGGGCGGCTCGCTCGATGTCTGCCGTCTCATCGACCACAACTGGCGGGTTGCCCGGCCCGGCGGCGACAACCCGCTTGTCGGTCTTCATCGCTTCTCGCACTACGCCGGGGCCGCCGGTGACGAGCAGCACCCTGATGTCCGGGTGCTCCATTAGTTCCTTGGCGGTCTCGAGTGTCGGCACGCTGCATGCTGTAACCAAATCGTGGGGGCCACCGGCACTGACGATCGCCCGATTGATCAGCCTTATGTTCTCCGCAGATGCCGCCTTGGCGTTCGGATGCACGTTGAAGACGACGGCGTTGCCGGCGGACAGGATGGCGATACTGTTGTTGATGATCGTGCTCGTCGGATTGGTTGTTGGGGTGATCGAGCCGACGAGTCCCATCGGGGCCCACTCCGTGACGGTCATGCCGCCGTCGCCGGTGACGGTGTGCGGTTCCAGATCCTCCGGACCGGGCGTCTTGTTGGTGACGAGCCGGTTCTTCTGGACCTTGTCCTCGTAGCGACCCAGGCCGGTCTCTGTCACCGCGAGCATGGCGAGATTCTCCGACTCGGCGAGCATGGCGCGGCGGACTGCGTCGATGATCGTGCGTCTAGTGGCCAAACCCATTTCGGCATAGACCTGCTGGGCTCGTCTGGCTGCGGCGACGGCATCGTCGATGGTGCGATAGATCCCCTCCCCGACTGCGATGTCAACGCCGAGTTCCCCCTGCGCGGCAAGTGACTGGGCGGGGTGGGAGCTCGAAGGTGCTCCCCCGAGCCTGTCGTGGACTCTGGCGATGATCGCCTGCACGTCGACTTCAGAGAGACTGTTCACACTTCACCACCTCACTTCTGCCAGACGTCATTGCCGCCGACTTCCCAAGAATCGACGATGGCCATGACGACGGCATCGACAGGACGCTGGTCGGTGTATTCGGTCTGGCGAGCCGAACTCCCACTGGCGTACATCACTACCTCGTCGACGCCTGCGCCGACGGCATCCGCCGCCACCACGTAGCCACCCGTCGGTTTGTTGTCGATGCCGAGCTGCTCGAGCAGCAAGAACTTCAGCCCTTCGAGGCGAGTCTCCTTGCGGCTGGAAACAACCGTGCCCGCCACTCGCGCTAACAGCATGTGCTGCCTCCGTTACTCGTTGGCGGCTCCTATTCGGCTGTTCGGCCGAGCGGCAGAATCGTGTCGATCGTGTCGTGGGGACGGGCAATGACGTGACTGGAGACGACTTCGCCGACACGCTCCGCGCCGCGGACGCCCGCATCGACGGCTGCCTTCACCGCAGCGACGTCGCCTCGGATGAGGGCGGTCACATAGCCGCCACCAGTCTCCTCATAGGAGACCAGCTCCACCTTCGCCGCCTTCACCATCGCGTCCGCTGCCTCAACCATTGCCGGAAAGCTCCGGGCCTCGATCATTCCCAAAGCATCAGCCATTGGTTTCTCCTTCCGTTTTCCTTTTTTCCAGATGCGGGATACCGGATGCCGGATACCGATCCATCATTCCTGTTCACGTCCCTTGAGCCCTTCGAGGGCGGCTACTGCTGCCCGCCAACCGACATCGATGTCCGCCTCCTCGCCGCCGAGATAGACCCGGCCCACCGCACCGAAGGCACGCACCTCCAGCACGTTGATGCCGGAGGTCTTTTCAGCTTCGTTGGCGGCCAACGCGGCGTAGGCCGCCGGAAGGCACTCGAGCACGTAAAGCGTCTGACCCGGCGTGATCATCTGCCCGTGGCGCATGCGGTTTATCAGCTGCGCCTGGTGATCGTCGATGTTGCGGACGATCTGGCTGGAGAGGATCTTCGGTTTGAGGCGGTCGGCCTCTTTCAACCCGATTGCATCGAGAATTGCCTGCCCCGCTCCCCGAGTCTCGGCCTGATCGGGAGAGTGCACCTCGAGCAGCCCGAAAACACGCTCAACGATCTGCATTCCTGGCTTGACCGAATTCGACTTGAGGGCGATGTCCGTGAGCCGGTTGATCTCGATGCCGGGTGAGATCTCGACGAACAACGAAGTCTCGTACGCCAGGGGCAGGAAGCCCGAGGCCGTCGTGCCGATGAATGCGGCGTACTGCGGCTGGAGGCTGTCTAGAAAGACAAACGACCGCAACTCAATATTGCTCACTGGATGTGCCTCCCGTGACGATGGCAATTCCGGCCGAGGCGCCGATCCGAGTAGCCCCGGCAGCGATCATTTCCTCGGCGTCTTCTCTACTGCGTACTCCGCCCGATGCCTTGATACCCATCTTGGGGCCGATTGTCTCGCGCATCAGCAGCACGTCATGAACCGTGGCGCCTCCCCCGGCGAAACCAGTCGATGTCTTTACGAAATCGGCCTTGGCGAGCTGCGCCAGATGGCTGGCCATGACCTTCTCTTCATCGCTCAGCAGCGATGTCTCGATGATGACCTTGTTCAAGGCTCCCGCCTCGTGACAAGCATCGGAAACCTTGGCGATGTCATTGCGAACCAGATCGTGATCACCCGACTTGAGCGCCCCGACGTTGATGACCATGTCGATCTCACGAGCCCCGTCACGAATCGCGCGCCTTGCCTCCATTGCTTTGATTTCCGGCGGGGTGGCGCCGAAGGGAAAGCCAATCACGCTGGCGACTCGAACCGCGCTGCCCCGCACGTTTTGAGCAGCTCGCTTCACCCATGTCGGGTTGACGCACACCGAGGCGAATCCGTATTCGACAGCTTCAGCGCAAAGCTCGTCGATGTCCGCCTCGGTGGCGTCCGGTTTGAGAAGGGTGTGGTCGATGTATTTGGCGAGATCACTCGGGACATCGGAGGCGTGCCCGTTGAAGCTGACCCGGTCGGCCCCATTGGCGACAACGCTGCGCACCTTGTCCGGCGAGTGCGCCGCGCATGATCCGTGACAGTCTGCACACGGGTCGGTGGTCCGCAGTGCCGCAAGCACCTCCTTGGTGACGGCTTCGACGAGGGCTTCGTTGGTCATGAAGCGCTCCTCAGATATTGGCGCTCAACGTCGTTGATCTTGTCGACGCGACGTGCATGGCGCCCCTCGGCCCACGGCGTAGCGAGCCAGGCGTCGAGAATCTGGAGGGCGAGCCCGTTGCCGATGAGTCCGGCGCCGAGGGTCAGGACGTTGGCGTGATTGTGCTCGCGGCTGTTGCGTGCACTCGAGATGTCGTAACAGAGCGCGGCTCTTATGCCGGGCACTTTGTTGGCGACCATTGAGGAACCGATCCCGGCCCCGTCGACGATCACACCACATGCGGCCGCGCCGCTCGACACCCGCTGTGCCACGGCGTGGGCAAAGTCCGGGTAGTCGACGGAATCGCCGCTGTCGGTTCCGCAGTCGATGACTTCATGGCCCAGCTCGCGCAGGTGAAACCCGATGCGCTCCTTGAGCGGGTATCCGCCGTGATCTGCGCCGATCGCGATGGCAATCCTGGTGCCTGGCGCCGGACTTGCTGCAGTAGGTGCAGAAGTTGGAGCGCCGCCTGGCGGAGCGTCCTGCTCCGGCTGCAGGCCGGCAACGATCTGGCTCACAAGCGCCCGCACATCTGCCTCGGTCGGAAGTGGCATCTAGTTCCTCCTCCGGGAGGAGGGCAGAGGTCGCCGCTCGGCACGCTCGGCGTGCATCGGGCTGAACCCTTCGGTACGTCCTGACGCGGCTTCCGGGGGCTCATGGGCCAGCCGAACGAGGCGCCGTAGTGGCCCGGCGATGGGACTCGAGGGGTCGATGGCGATGGTTCGGGACCTTCCGACCCGTTCCTCGACCACAACTCCGGTCTCGAGAAGGCGGTTGACCTCTCTCATTACGGTCGTCTGATCCACATCGATGGCCCTCGCCAAATCTGAGAGGGTTCGCGGCTTGTCAGAGAGGAAGAACAGCTCAATCAGTAGCTCTTTCAACGTTGCCGTACGCAATAGAGGCGTAATATCCTGCACTTATTGCAGTGTATCCTGCGTTTGGCGCAGATTCAAGGATTGAACCGACTCGGATATTCTGTGAGAGACACAGGATTTCCTGCTGGATCCGCAGAAGCTCCGAAAACCTGATCGCCGGTATCGGCCGCTAGGAGTCCATGAAGCCGCGGCGAGGGTCCTTTTCGGGCGGCGGGTTACGCTGCCGGCGATAGAGGTATCCCGCCCGCAGATGCATGATTCCCGGTACCAGCGGGATCGGCGCCGCGATGATCAGCAGCACCGAGATGATGAAGAGCACACCGAGCCCACAGAACAGGATGCCGAGCGCCTGGTGGGCGAAGTACGTCGCGGTGCGCGCCCTGCCGCGGGGATCTCCGTCGTCCCCAAGCAGCCGCCGCAGCAGTGGCGGGACGAAGCTCACGGGAGGTGCCAGCACCAACCAGTCCCAAGACGGAGCCTGCCCGTCGACAACGGCATCGAGTGTGCCCAAAGCTACGTATGACAGCAGCCACACCACGGCTAGGTATTCAGCTGCCGGCACCGGGTGTTTCTCCTGAGAGCGTTGCCACAGTGCGAGCGCCCCGAGCACTAGGAGCGATGCGAATCCCGCAATCAGAAGCCCGGCGGCGATGCTGTCCTGGCCGGCGTACGCTACGAGACCATAGAACGCAACTATGAAGATCCCGAGGAAGATCCAGCCGGCGGACGGGAATCCATCTGCCGCAGCACGTTGCTCACCTGTCATAGTTGTCAGAATCTCCGGTTCCCCGCTGGCGCCGATGCCGTAACCGCCACTAGTTGGGCGGAAGGACACGGTATAGGACGATGCTGCCCCCTGCGAAGATCTCCTCGTACAGCAGGGGCCTCCTTCGCACATCCCTCCAAAAGGCGTTCGCAGCCAGCAGGTCGTCGGACCGCCGGGAGCGAAGTAAGCGGTTGTCGATCACGTAACCGACGCCGGCCTCAATAGCTGCGGCGTGTCGCGATACGGGATTGGCGCCGTCGAATATGGCAAGGGCGCGGACGTCGAGGCCGACCAAGGTCTGTTGGGGGTAGTAGTACGTGCGTCCGTCGACGGAGAGCACGAGCGGTTCAGGGTCAGAGTTTGTGAGCAGTTCCCAGGCCACACCTGAGTTCCCGTACATCTCCGACAACTCAGTTGGAGGAGAGACGATCTCCTCGAGTCCGGATTTGCCGGCCAGCAGCGTGTATACGCCGGTCTGCAACGCCTCGCCGGGCTCGTCGTCGCCGGCGACATCAACCAATATGCTCGACACCGTGAATACGGCGAGTACAGCGATCCCAACCAGAGGCGCAAGATGTCTTCGCCAAAATGGATCGGTGTCGCGTGACTGGCCGCCCAAGCCGTATCCAGCAAGTGCCGCGACAGCGGGCAGCACTATCAACACATGACGCGTGGCGTATCCGGATGTCTCCCAGACCACCAGGTACAGGGCAACGGCTGCCGCCAGGGAACTACTGAATCTGAGCATTATGGGATTCCGCTCCCGCTTGGCTCGCAGAAATGCCGCTACGACCCCCGTCAGTACGGCGGCAAGGGCAAGAAGTCCGATCTCGCTGAGCGCGCCCCGCCCGACGGCTTGCAAGTTGGCGTCTCTCGCCGTCACAACCCTGACAACCTCGGGCGACTCACCGAAGAACCCGGAGAACATGGGATAGACCGGGTTGCCGAAACGGGCGACGTTCCAGAGATACCAGGGAAGGCCCACCAGCCAGGCCGCCGCCGCGGCCAGCCAGCTCTGCCACGACGGACGCCTCGTGAAGAGCACCACGGCACCAAGCAAGACGGCGACGACGCCGAGGTGTTTGACGGCGAGTGCCGCGCCGGCGGCTGCTCCCGCCAGCGCCCAGCCGGCAGGTCTGGTTGCTCGAATTGCCAGCAGCACGGCTGCCGACGTGAAAAAACTCACGACGAGGTCGTCATGGAACATCATCCCGCGCTCCAGTAAGGGTGTGGCGGCTACAACGAGCAGTGCAATCCAACCTCCGCTGCGCCCGGCGAAGTACCCGCCAAGCAGCACCACCGTCACCAAAGTGAGCCCGGTGAAGAGCGGGTGGACGAGGAAGGTGTGCGTCTCGACATATCCACCGGTGAGGAGCGATCCCGTACCCGCAATGAGAGCAACGGAAGGGGGGAATCCCTCCACAGATGTCTGAATGAATGCCGGTGCGAGGTCACCCGAATCGGCGATCTCTCGAGACCACGGAGCCCACGTCGTCATGGCGTCGAAGAGCCGATACAACCTTGGGCGCAGCGCCTGGACCATCGCCAGCCCACCAACGGCGGCGGCGGCCCACAGCGGAGCCTTCAGACCGTCGGCCTGCTGCCCATCGAGCACTTCGGCGCCAAGCGGGAACGCGGCAGCAGCTCCGACGAGAACCACCGGAACGAGCAGCAGCGTGAGCTGAGAGAGCACACCGGCCGCTCCGAGTAGAACCGTGAGAGCGGTCACAGCTGGATAGGAAACCACGACAGAACCTACGAGACGGCTCGGCAGATCAATCTGCGCGCGACGCAGAAAGACTGCTCCAGGCAACCAATAGAGGGCGGCGAGCGCCAGGAGCCCGGTAATGAAATCGGTCACTGTGCGGCGAGACTAGCCACGCAACAGGTGCCCGATCCGCCTGGGAGAGCGCTGGTGTCCGCAGTCATGCCTTGTCTGCGCTGATCAGATGGTTGAGGCCCCACTGGGACCAGAAATAGGTTTTGCGCAGGTTCGTGAAGCCTGCGCCTGTGAGCAAAGCCCGGATTTGGCGGTCGCGCATGTACAGGTCCTCTTCATCCTCCATGCCCCGCTCGTGATCCATGCTGTCGTGGGTACCGAGGTCCGAGTAGAAGTGCACGAGTTTGTGCACGAGGTACCCGGCGACTGGATTGGGTTGAGTCACCACGATGTTGCCGCCGGATCGCAGCACCCGAAACGCCTCGGCCAGCTGCTGTTCGCGTTCTGGAGCAGGTATGTGGTTGATGGTCGCGATCATCGTCACCGTGTCGAAAGCGGAATCTGAAAGTGGCAGGTCCGTCATATCTGCGATGTGGGAGGCCTCTAAGCCGTCATACAGATGCACATCCACGCCCTTCCCGTTGCCGGCGAGCCACTGATCAACGAACACGTTGTGAGGGCCGCACCCAATGTCGAGAGTCTCGCCACGAACGTGCTGTGCCGAGTAGTGCATCCTCTCGCTGCGAAGCGAAGTCATCAGGCGGGCGTCGCTCTGGCGAATGAATAGCGCTCGAAACGGGAAGGTCAGAAAGTTGATCACCAGTGAGGCGCGGCTCAGCTGCCGAACCCGCGCCTGTTTCCGATTGGTCATGGTGGTCCTGTGTGATGGAGGGCGGAAAGGTGCGTAACAATAGCTCGGCAGACTGATCAATCCGTGACGGAATAGAGGGTGTAGTTGTCGCTGCGATATAGCGCCTGCAGCGTCCTGGTCAGGTCGAGGCGATCGTCGCTTGCGCTATAGACCCTGGCTCCGCCAAACGCATTCGAGCGCTGCGCCACCAACACGAAGTCCGCTCCATACTTCCCCGGAATGTCGGAGTTGCCTCTCGGCCTGATGAAGAACTCACGTATATCGGCGAGCATTTCGAGGCTGAGTGGCAACAGCTCGGGATTGAGGTAGGGCGCCTGCCCGTCAAGGAGACCGATGCCCCCCGAGGTCATTCCGGCGATGGCCCCCTGGGTCCACCCGTTGGTCAGAATCAGGGCGCCATCCGGAACGGGCAGGGCTGCCAGCTCGCGCACCTGCTCGCGGGTGGCATGGTTGCGGTTCAAGCTGGTGACGCCGCCCGCAGCCACCAGCCACAGCAAGACCGCAGCCGTCAGCAGCGCGGTCAGGGGTTCCTTCTTGCGGAGCCGATCAACGAGCAGCGGGCCAAGCACGGCGGCAGAGATTGGCCACAGTTGAACAAGTCGCTGCAGCCCGGTTCGGCGAGGGACGTACGTGTCATAAGGCAACGAGAGTGCGGCCCCTGCAATCACGACAAAAAGGACGGCGAGCAGCGCCGTCAACAGAGGGAATAGCGACCGATTGCCGTGCCGAGCCGCGCCGTAGACGCCGGCCGCGGCGAGCGCCAGGAAAAACCCCGCTTCTATCCACCAACCGTCCGCCCTGATGAAGACACGGGTGAACGAGTTGCGGAGCAGCTCGCCGTTGTCGGGCGGAGTCGTTGCGAGCTCGGCTTCGCTCAGCCTGCCTCGGGTGTTGGCCCACAGAACGAACTCCCAAGTGGGGTCCGACCCGTCGGCGTCGAGCTCTGCCGCATCGCTGAGGATGGCAGCATCAGACGCCCTGGCCCCCAGGGTCTGACCGACGAGTAGAGCGCCGATTATTGAGAGAGCTCCCAACGCGAACACAAGTCTCACTCTGCTACTCCGGCCCGTGTCCGGCAGTGCCACAAAAGCGAGAAGAGCGGCAGCGACGACTAGGTATAGGAACGTCGCTGCGATTCCGTGCACTTGGGTCGTGGCAACCATGCCGACCAGGAGCGCAGCTTGTGCAGCTCGCGACCGTTCGATGAGTGCTGGATAGACGAGCCCCACAGTCAGCATCGCCAGGATGTGCCCAAGGCCCTCAGGCACGAACCCGATCGGTTTGGTGGCGGTGACGCTTATCGCCGCAACCAGGAGCGCAGCACCCACGGCGGCCCAGCGCCCGCCTCGCCACGAACGCACGGCGAGATAGGCGGAACCGGGCATGGCCAGGCCTGCAACGATTCGGATCGCCTGGGCGCCGGCGAGAGAAGAGGCCGCACCGGAGGCCTCGGCTGTGGCAGCTCCGAGCGCAGTGAAGGCGAGGTGGTGCTCGAAGGCCGCGGTGACAACGCCCCATTCGAAACTCGAGCCGGAGAAGCCACCGACGGATATGAACTGTTGAATCTGCTGCCAATAGAACCAGGCCGAGATTCGATTCAAGCTGTCAAGCCGACCGAAGATCGTCCACAAAGCGGGCGCCGCAATGATCACGACGCCTCCCGCAAAGAGCAGTCCCGTCCGCATCTGAGAAATCGTCGACAAAGGAGCTGATTCGACGGCCTGTCGCCTGAGAACAAAGACGCTCCCCACAAGAGCCCCGGCGGCAATGAGCCAAACCGACACCAACGAGATGGCGCCTAGGCGGGCGAGCGCCAGTAACCCCAGAACCACCGTTGCCGCCACGAGCACGACCGCGGCGAGCAGATCGCCTTCACGATGCGCCGCCCGGTTGGGCCGGCTCACCAGATACGCGTAGATCGCAATTGACGGCGCAACGAACAGTGAGACAAGGAAGACCAAGCCCAAGACGAGATGCACGCTCACCGTGCCCGCCACGACTGCCGGTGGACGGTCACGTTGAGCTCGACCCGTCGGACAGCATGAGGCGTCCATAAGCCACGCTGCCGGCCACGGCGATCGGGAGTGTGAACAAGATCCGATACATGACGAAGGCTGCGGCCACAGCCTGGGTGTCCAGGCCGATCAGGGCGCCGATCCCAACTGCGGACAATTCGGCGGCACCGAGACCGAAAGGGAGGGCCGACAACACGCCGGCCGCGGTGGCTCCACCGACCAGCGCCCACACAGTCATGGCGTCGAGTTCGAGACCGACCCTATCTGCGGCGATCTTGAAGATCGTGCCCATGATGGCGAATGCAGCCGCACTCCACAGGGCCGTGAGCAGCGTGGCGCGCCGATTCGACCAGACATCGGACGCTCTGGCGAGCACCGAGCGAATCCGGTTCCGCACGCTGCTCTCATCACTCGTCGGTTGCCGTGGTGCCAACAGGCCGACGAGCGAGGGCGTGCCGACCACGTATACGATGACTGCACCGCCACCGAGGGCACTGAGCCAGCCGGTTCCTCCAGAAGCGATCAATCCGGCGGAGAGCGCGGTCAGCGCCATGAACCCGAACATGAAGACCCGTTCGAACAGGATGGCGCCGGCAGACTGTTCCACGGCAACGCCGAAGTTTCGGTGCAGCAGCCACGCTCGGGCAACTTCACCCGTGGCCGCCGGAGTGAGGCTGTTGGCCGTGCCCGAGAAGGTCACCAGCCAGAGCAGTTTCCGAGCCGGGATGGCGGCTCCCGCCTCGCGCAAAACCAAAGAGTGGCGGTTCGCCCAAACAAGGACAAGCAAGACTTCCAACACCAGCGCCGTGGCGAGGGCACCGAAAAAGCTGATCTCGAAGCTCCACACTTCCCACGGCCGGTATACGGCTACGACGACAGCGATCAGGCCGGCAGCCACCGCCAGGTTCAGCAGTTGCAGCGATCGCCTCACGCGCTTACCTGAGCCAGACGCTGACGACTACCCGCAGGAAGCCGAGCGGATAGCCAAGTCGCGGTGGCTTGCGGCTCACTCCGTGCGAGCGCGTACGGATGTGGACGGGAACCTCTTTCATCCGGAGCTTCTTTGCCGCCCCTTCCATGATGATCTCGGCCGCCGAGAATCGATCCTCTTCGAGACGAAGACGGGCAAGCTGTTTTGCTTTGATTGCCCTGTATCCGTTGGTGCAATCGGTGATCTCGGTTCCGGCCAGCAGGTTGATCAGCTTTGTGAACATACGGATCCCGAAATGACGGGCACCACCCGCGTCGTCATATTCGCCGAGGAATCGTGAACCTTGCACGTAGTCGGCCTCGTCCGCGGCGATCGGATCGATCAGCAGCGGCAGCTCTTCAGGGGCATGCTGACCGTCAGCATCCATCGTCACGATGATCTCATCCCCGCGCCGCAGTGCAATCGCGAAGCCTGTCCGGAGCGCGTCTCCTTGTCCCCGGTTCACCGGATGCGTCGCAACCGAGTACCCAGCACGCCGCACAACACCTTCGGTGTCGTCCTCACCGCCGTCGACGACGACGATCGCGTCAACAGCGAAGTCGCCAATCGTCTCTGGCAGCTCGTTGAGAACGCCCCCGATGGCCTGTTCTTCATTGAATGCCGCGATGACGATCCCAACGGTCGGCTGACCGTTGCCCGAGGTCGCCTCAACGCCGAAGTCACGCACGGCCAGATTCCGAACCAGATTGCCGAACTTGGCCTCGAGCCGATGAAATCGGGTCCGCTGACGCAGCGTCAAGATGGTTAGAGCTCCGGTGCTGACTACGAGAACGGCGAACAAGCGGTTCTCTAGACGCAACACGTCGAGTAGTGCGTCTGCGGTGCCTGGAACCACAGACAGCAGAGAAATGGCAAGGCCGAACGAGAGCCAAAGGAGTAGGTCGCCGCGACTGAAGTTGCCGCGCCTTCTACCGAGGATCCCAATACCGGCCAAGAGTAAGCCGACTACGAGCCCGGCGAGTCGCAAGGTCATTCGCCGTACTCCTCCAAGAACCAGAGCTTGGTTTCGGCAAGGCCCGATGGCAGGTCGATTGTCGGCGTGAACCGCAGATCGGCTCGAGCCTTCGAAATATCGGAATAGCTGCGCAGTACTTCGCCGGGCCGAGCCTGCACGTATTCGATCTGCCCGGGATGGTCCGGGAACAGCTCGAACATTGCGGATGCCAAAGAGTTAACCGTCGTTTCGGTGCCCGAGGCGAGGTGGTAGGTATCGCCTGCACTATCCAAACCGAGAGCGGCGAAGATACCCTGACATAGGTCGGTCACGTGAACGAAGTCTCTTGTTTGCTCGCCGTCGCCGTAGATGGTGAGACCATCCCCCCGCAGCAGCCGCCGCATGAACAGTGCGACGACGCTGCCTTTGTGATAGCTGTATGGCCCGTACACATTCGAGAACCGGAGAACGGTCGCGGGCAACCCGTAGGACGCACGGAACGCCGAACAAAGCGCCTCCCCCGCAAGCTTGGAAGCGCCGTACGGCGAGAGCGGCTGTGGCAGCACATCCTCACGGGAGGGGGCTGGGGCAGAGCCAAGAGGCGCGTTCGAGGAAGCGAAGACGAAGTGGCGTGCGCCGGCGTCGCGAGCCGCCACCAATGCATTGAGGGTGCCGGTCACATTCACATCGAGGTCCAGAGCGGGCTGCTCGATCGAATCGATGACGCTGGTGTGCGCCGCTAGATGAACGACCAAATCGGCATGTCCGGCGGCTGCAGCCAACGTCTCGGCGTCCCGGACGTCACCTTCGACGACCGCCATGCCGACGCGTTCGGCGTCAGACCGAGAGCCCGCGACGAGAGAGTCGTATGCAACGACCGTCCAGCCACGATCTATCAGCAAACGACCGAGGTTGACACCAACAAAGCCGCAACCTCCCGTGATAAGGACGCGCCCGCTCACCGCCACTTCGTCTTTGGAGCAATGGAGTCGATCTGGATGCGATCTGCATAGTCGGCAACGCCCGAGATCATAGATTCGACAAGGGTTTCTGACAGCAGGTGCGGCTTGAGGCCAAGATCTAGCAGCTTGGTGTGAACCGGATTGAAGTAGTGCTCTTCTGCCTCGATTCTCGGATTGTCGAGATGGTCGATCTCGACTTCGTATCCGAGATGCACCGCGGCTTCCTTCACCACCTCGGCGAGCTCCATGACGCTGAAGGTCTCCGTGAACTGGTTGTACACACGCATCTCGCCGGATTGCGCTGGGTTGGCAAGCGCCAGGGCGATGCACTGCATGGTGTCCCGGATGTCAAGGAATCCTCGTGTCTGATGTCCTGCGCCGTAGACGGTCAACGGATAGCCGAGCACCGCCTGCACAGCGAATCGGTTCAGCGCGGTTCCGAACAGCTCGTCGTAGTCGAAGCGGGTCAGCAACCGGTCGTCCAATTGCGTCTCGTCCGTGTGCATGCCGTAAACGACGCCCTGGTTGAGGTCGGTAGCCCGCAACCCCCACATGCGGCAGGCGAAGTGGATGTTGTTCGAATCGTGCACCTTGGTCAGGTGATAGAAGCTGCCGGGCTGCTTGGGGAACAGCATCGTGTCAGAGCGGCCCTTGTGCGCGATTTCGATGTAGCCCTCTTCGATGTCGATGTTGGGAGTTCCGTATTCACCCATCGTGCCCAACTTCACCAGATGTGAATCGGGAGCCACCTCGCGCATTGCCCACAACACGTTGAGAGTGCCGATGACGTTGTTCTGTTGCACGTAGGCGGCGTGATCTCTGTCGATCATCGAATAGGGGGCGGACGGGATCTCGCCGTAGTGAACAATTCCTTCCGGTCGAGTTTGCTCAAAGATCGAACGCAGAGAGGCGTAGTCGGTGATGTCAGCGACGTGCATCTCGACGTCTCGACCGGTTATCTCACGCCAGGCTGAGACACGGTCTGGCAGCGGAGCAATCGGCGTGAGGCTCGACGTGCCGCGTTCCTGGTGCATGCTGCGCCGTGTGAAGTCGTCGACCACGGCGACGTCATGACCGGCAGCCGACAGGTGCATGGCGGTTGGCCATCCCAGATACCCGTCGCCGCCAAGGATCAGAATTCGCAAGGGGAACCGCCTCAGGTAGGACACGGTGACGATAGCCCCGACTGGTAAAAGCTGCGAGGCGGCTCGCACTTGGCCGCCATCGTGCGGCAGGTGGCATAGAGTCGACGCCATGGATAGCGCCCTTCCAGTCACTCTGGAACAGATCCGGGAGTTCAACGCTGAGATGGTGCCGTTCTGCGCCGAGATGAACATCCATCTCGAGTCGATAGGCGACGGCGTTGCGGTGAGCCGGTTCACTCATGAGGCACGTTGGACCCGGCCAGTCGACTTCATAGCCGGCCCAATCCTGATGGCGATGGCAGACGCAACCTTCTACTGGGCGCTGTTCACCAAGATCGGCATCGTGCCGCTTGCCGTGACAAACGAGCTGAAGTACAACTTCCTCCGCCCTGCGATCGGCGGCGACGTGATCTGCAAGGCCGAGGTGCTCAAGGTGGGGCGGCGAGTGGCCTATGGCACGGCGGACCTCTATATGGACGGCGCACCCGATCGGCTGGTCGGGCATGCAACGACAAGCTACGTCCTGCCGGACTGAACACGGGCCCGACGCCCATGATTGGGCGCCTCAGATGAAGTAAGCCACCTCGCCTGCGAGGTGCAGGAAACCAGCAACGATCGTTGCTGCCAGCGATAACTGCCCGCCACGGCGCAACCATCCCGGCGCCACTGAGCCCTTCTTCTGATGCAACCAGGCGGAGACCGAGGTGCCCCCGAGCACAACCAGAAACGCCCCAGGTAGTCGCGGAGGACTGACGCATGAGCACTCATTGGAATTGAAGAGGCCCAGGATTGCGGGGATGGCAAGGAGGACTCCAACCACAGTGATCGCCCGGTACCACTGCAGAGCCGCATCGGACGGTGCCGGGAGGCGACGCTCGAGCCAACGATCGACACCAACGACGACAGCCCCAGTGGCCGCCGCCAGGACGACGAAGACCGCCACCTGGGCAGCCTTGGGATCCAGAATGAGGAAATCGATGTTGCGGCCCTCGATGGCAAACCGCGCCCCCATTGCGATGCCGAGCAGCGAGGCAGCCGCGTAGCGTGCCACGCCCCGACTCGGGAGCCAGCGCTGTGCAATCACCCAGATGACCGCAAGGGCGATTCCCGAAAAAAGTCCCACGAAGATGACAAAGCTGACCGTGCCTTCCAGCGTGAACTCGCCGACGGTTGCACCTGCTTCCGTGCGGGCTCCCCTTGCGGCAGGATCGAGGAGCGAAGAGACGCGCATCGCCAGTCTTCCGCCCCCGCCGCCCATGACGATGCCCGTCAGCAGCCCTGCCAGGCCGCCACGTGCGATCTCACGCACGATCGGCGCGGAACCGCTCGGCGCTCGCGGCGGCGCTGCGGTAGTCATCCTGAGATCCCTCCAACCACCAGCAAGAACACCGCGAAAAGGAGTACGACTGTCACAAGCAGTGCCACCACCCAGGCCGCGACGGTGATGGTTCGATCGACACGATCGGCCAGCGCATCGCCGGAAACGGCGCCCGCCATGATGCGCCGCCGGCGCTCATTGGCACTGTGTACCAGGCCCGCGATTGGGAGCGCCACAAGCAGCGCGACATGCAGTAATCCCATGAGCAACAGCAACCCGGCGACCCTCACCAGCTCACCGCGTATCCACACTGCCAACCAACCGTCGCGTAACACGGCGAACCGTTCTTCAAACACGAGTGCCGGGTCGAAAACAAGGGTGATCACGATGAAGGCGCCGAAGATCAGGTAGTAGGCGAGGTCGAGCAATCTCAAGACGTGGGCTCCGACCTCCGGATCGCTCCCGAAGGCGTC
The DNA here is from genome assembly GCA_024638645.1 of Actinomycetes bacterium. GTDB lineage: Bacteria > Actinomycetota > Acidimicrobiia > Spongiisociales > UBA5794 > JAHEJX01. Next base: position 51,964 of record JAHEJX010000003.1, on the reverse strand, counting down.
CTTTTCGTAGTGCTCGCCGAACCGGCGAATCGCAGGGCCCACCAAGACAACGATCAGAATCATCACGACGGTGGTCAATACCTCCAACGCTGTGAACGACATGGACACAGTGCCATCAACAACGTCCACCGTCGCCAGCAAATAGACCGCCGTCACCATCAACCCGATGCCGACCCAGGTCAGAGCACGCCGGACACGCCTCCGGTGGGCAGCGTCATCGTCAATGGACCGCTGCACTTTGGCGAACAAATCTGGGCTCGGCTCATAAGTATCGGCTGCGCGAAGGGCGTCGCCAACGAGTTGTTCGATCGTCATGTCTCCCCCTCTAGACGCCGGCGTAACGTGTCCATGCCGCGCCGCAAGTGCGTCTTGACAGTGTTCTTGGAGATTCCGAGAACCTCGGCCGTTTCGACCTCCGTCAGCTCCAGGTAGAAGCGCAGGAGGAGGCAGTCGCGCTGGCGCGGCGGCAGCTCGCGCACCTCGGCAACCACGCGCCGCCTGCGCTCGTCGAGTTCGAGCTCATCCTCCGGAGCTTCGGGTGTACTGCCCGCCGGCAAAGCCTCTTGATGGCGCAGCGACATGAGCCCACGCCGATTGTGATCGCGAGCCAGGTTGATCACGATGGACCGCAGGTACGGGGCAGCTTTGGCCGGGTCATCGATGCGATGGGCGGCCCGGTGCAGCCGGATGAATGCCTCCTGCACCAGGTCCTCTGCCGCGTTCCGGTCGTCCGTGAAAAGGCGGGCCATTCGCACCAGGCGAGCTCCTTCCGCGGCAAACAGGTCGGCGACGAGCGCATCACGATCGATCGAGACGACAGCGGCAACCACACGATCGACGGTTGTCATGAGCCATAGGCCGAATCGGAGCCGCGCCGGACGCAGCGGCAGAGCGAGCATCAGGCTGCGCGCGGTTCGCGAGCATCCTCATCGAGGCGGCGTCCGAGCCCCAGCAACCGACCGATGATCGGAAGGCTGAGCACGTTGGCGCCGTGGAGGATTCCCATGATGAGCAACATGCCCCCGATACGCACCGTCTCGGAGCGCATCTGGTCCGCGTTCACCGTGTCGGCCCAGCCCGACTGCTGCTCGAAGACTGTCGTGAAGAGGATGTACGCCGTGAAGATCAAGTAGTAGGCGACGTCCATCAAAATGATGTAGCTCTTGCCGGTGCGCGGGTTGGCGCGGAACACGTCGGCTGCGTAGCTGCGGCCGAAGCGTTTGATCAAAGGCCCCAGCAGCGCAAGCGCCAGGACGAGCACCCCGACGGTGATGAGCTCGAGTACCCACCATTTCATGTGATCCTCCTCGGACCAATCATGTCAGATCGGGGTGCCGCCGTGTTCGTCACGCCACACCGACGCTAATCACGGTCAAGACCAATACCAGGAGGGCAGCCCCGTAGCCTGTGGCGCGCACGGCCGAGGGCAGAGCCTTGGTATCGCGCAAGGCAGCGACGGACGTCACAGCCGCAAGCACCCCAACGGCAACCGCTGGCGGAAACCAGAAAAGGGCGAGGCCGGCCACGCCCGGCAGCACACCGAGCCCGATCATCCGATTGCCACTGGTGGTATCGATGGATCGCTTTCGTATTCCGAAGACAACGGCTGCCGCGCCACCCACGAAGATCGCAGCCAAGATGAGCTGTCCGTACAACGGGCCCCCGTCGTCGTCGATGAGGTTGCCTACGGCGAAGACCACCATGAGCACGGCTACCAGTGAGGCGGACCAGACCCACCATCTCGAGTTCTTCATCTCGCCTGTACCTTCCCGAGTGGTCGGATCTCGGCCACTCATAAGACAGACGATCTGCGGAGCGATTCGGGTGACACGCAGAATGTCGAGTCAGACCTCGGCTACGTGCGCTACGGCGTCGCCCTTGTTGACCAGAGGGTGCTGGGTGTGGCCGATGACAATGCCCTGCGCACGAGACTTCACCGTGCCGAGTCGTTTTCCGAAAGGGTCGTGAATGGCGGCGATCGGCTCACCGACAATCACCCCATCACCACTCTCAACATTGAGGCTGAGAATGCCGCTGCGGGTGGCGCGCATCCAGCGACTCTTGCGCGATAGGGCGCACTCGCCAGGGGGACCGGCGACGTCGGCCAGCATGCCACGGGCTGCCATGACCCTGCGCACGCCCGCCGTGCCGGCCTGGATGGAGGCTTCGTCGAACCTGTTGGCCTCACCCCCCTCGAACAGCAGCACTCTGGTACCCATGTCCGCAGCCACCTGGCGGAGTGATCCGTCCCTTGTGGCCGAATGAATCGCGATCGGTGGCCCAAATGCCCTGGCTAGCGCCAGCGTCTCAGGGTCGTCGAGGTCTGCTCGAATCTGTGGCAAGTTGATCCTGTGGTCCGATCCCGTGTGCAGATCGATTCCGACGCTGCATCGCGAGACGACTTCCGTCACAAACAGATGGGCGATCTGGCTGGCAAGCGAGCCGCGCAGCGACCCTGGAAATGACCGGTTGAGGTCACGCCGATCTGGCAGATAACGATCACCTGAGTTGAATCCGTGAACGTTCACCACCGGAACTGCAATCAGGGTGCCCGCCAACTCGCGAGCCGAAATCTGCGACAACACGCGGCGCACGATCTCGACCCCGTTGATCTCGTCGCCGTGAACGGCGGCACTGACCCATACGACGGGGCCGGGTTGCTTGCCATGTACAACGATCACAGGAAGTGCAACAGGGGTGCCACTCATCAACTTCGCAATCGGCAGCTCGAATTGAGCTTGTTGGCCCGGTTTCACCGATTCGCCTGCGATCGCAAATGACTCAGTCGTCATGAGGCAATGGCTTGATCTTCGGGCGGGCACGCCGCCGCTTGCGCTCGGGCACGAGGTCGCGCATCGATTCCAGCCTGCCAAAACAGAGCAATCTGTCGTCGACCTCGAGCTCGCGAACTCCGCGCGGATTGGGGATGACAGTGGTGCCTCGGGTCAGCGTGAGCACCGTGATGTCTCGCTCCCGCAGACCGGTATCTCCGATTGCTTTACCGACGAGATCAGACTTCTGGCCCACTTGAAGCTCGGCAACGCCGTAGCCCGTACTGACCGTGAGCCGTTGCCGTATGTCCAATTCCGGGAATGCAACCTGGTTCGCGATGTAGTCGACAATGGCTCCTGCAATATCGAGGTCGGTCGCCGTCTCTATTCCCTCCAGCCCCGGGGAAGAGTTCACCTCCATCACCAAGGGCCCATCCTCGCTTTCGAGCATGTCGACGCCGGCGACGCGAAGTCCCATGATCTGCGCCGACTGGACGGCGACTCGTTCAAACTCCGGATCGAGGTGCACGACCTCAGAGGTGCCGCCGCGATGCAGATTGGAGCGAAACTCGTCGCCCGAGGCCTTGCGCCTCATCGCGGCGACGACCCTGTCACCAACGACGAAAGCTCGAATGTCTTGCCCCTTGCTTTCTGCGACGAATCGCTGGATCAGAACATTCTGACGCGTGCTCTGCAACGTCTCGATCACCGCCTCCGCCACCTTCACGTCAGGGGCCAGAATCACACCGATGCCCTGCGTCCCCTCGAGGAGTTTGATCACAACGGGTGAACCCCCGACCCGCTCGATTGCGGGCAGTACGTCGGCGCGATCTCTGACGAAGGTGGTCGCCGGGATTCCTATGTTGTGCCGCGACAAGATCTGGATCGCTCGAAGCTTGTCTCTCGAGTTTGCAATGCCATTGGACGTATTGGGTGTGTATACGTCCATCTGCTCAAACTGGCGCACTACGGCCATGCCGTAGAACGTTATCGATGCTCCAATCCGGGGCAGTACAGCGTCATAGTGGCTGAGCTGCTTGCCGCGATATTGCAGATCTGGCTCGTCCCCGGCAAGATCGATGGAGAAGCGCAGGGTGTCGAGCACCCGCACGGAGTGGCCTCGTTCCTGGGCTGCGGTCTTGAGGCGCTGGGTGCTGTATATACGCGGGGACCGTGACAGGATCGCCAGCTTCATTTCTTTACCTTTCGGGGTGTCTTCGCCTTTTGCGGTGTCTTCGCCTTTCGCGGTGTCTTCGCCTTTCGGGGCGTCTGTTCCTTTCGCGGTGGCGCAGTGGACTGGACATATGAGCGAGCAACATCGACGACGTAGCGGCGCCGGATTGCGGCTCGTCCCAGCAACATCCGAAATCCCATTTCGTCCCTAGCGGTGAGTGTTACTTCCGTCTCAAACTCCCCGCTGCCGATGCGAACGGGTACCGAGACGACGGGACGGCGTTCAGAATGCCCTGACGAGGAGCGGATTCTCCGGTACCCAACGATAGGGACGCTGACCGCAACCGCATTGCGCTTGGTCCGTTGCGAAGGATGAACTTCGAACTCGGCCCAGCGCTGCCCATCACGATCCTCAATGGACAGGTCGAAGGCATGGAGTGCCGACGTAGCCGCTCCGGTGTCGACCTTCACCTTCATCGGCGTCTCACATAAACCAGGCAACGTCACCCACTCGCGCCAACCGATGACATCTCTCTTGGAGTTGGCCCCACTCATCGCAGCAGTCTGCCAGGTTGGCGACGCTCAAGTGCGAGGTACGAGCCCCGCCGCCCGTCCGACCTTGCGATACCAGCGGGCAAGACTGTCTGTCGTCTCGTGGGCGTTGAGACCGCTCGGGTTGGGCACGGCCCACAGTTCGGCCTCGCCGAGCCCTTCGGCCTGACGGCCGAGCTTGGCATTCGGTCGGCTGAATGCGCTGCGGTATGCCGTGACACCGGCGACCGCCACGACGACCGGGGATCGCTGCGCGACGAGCGTCTCGAGTCTATGCCGACCGGCTCGAAACTCGGCAGGAGCCAGCTCGCCGGCGCGAGCAGTGGCCCGCTCAACGAGATTCGTGATACCGATTCCCCTCGCGATCAATCGGTTGCGATCGTGTTCGGTGAATCCGCCGCTGCGATCGATTTCCCAGCCGATGACGCCGGCTTTCAAGAGAGCCGGATAGAAGCGATTCCCTGGATGAGCGAAGTGGGTCTGCGTTGCCGCGGTCCATAGACCCGGATTGATCCCAACGAAGAGCAACCGAAGACCCGGCCCGATCAGATCCGGCACCGTGGCATCTCGAAAGCTCTCCAACTCCTCGCGAGTAAATCCCATCAGCGCGACGGTAACTCGAACGGGACCGCGACCGACGCGTTGCTGCGCATTCAAGCAACCAGCGGGCGCCGATCCGGATGCTGTGCGCGATAGTGGCTCACGGCCCACACCAGGGTCGCCGCCAGGAGAACGAGCAGTGCGGCAACAGCCCCGACTGCTGTGAAGCCGCCCACGGTGAGCAGGCCCGCTCCAACAAGGGGACCCAGTGTGCGTCCACCGGCCATGATGGCTTGAGCGTCTCCCGTACGTTCTTCGGGCGCAAGTGACCAATCAGCTATTCCGGTCAACACAGCCGGGACCGCTCTCCAGAACGCAAAACCCCATACGGCGAGCGCCCCATAGAAGGCGACCGGATTGGTCGCCAGTGCGACGACGGCGACACAAGCGGCGATTGTGAACAGCCATAGCCAAGGAGCGCTCGAGCCGCGCCCCCTGCGCGCTGCCAGCAGCCCCGCTCCCGCATTGACGCTGAAAGCCAACGAGACCGCGACCGCTTCCAAGCCCACTCTGTCTGCGCCGATCGCCCCGGCAAAGACAAAGAGGCTGGAGCCCGCCCCTGTCATCAGGCCCAGAGCTACAAGAAGCAGAATATTGGATCGAGAGGGACTCATTCGACGACGGCTGGCCAGTCGAATGTCATCGAAGCTGGCAGGCAGAAAGGCTGCAGGTAGACACGAGATGGCGATCAACGTGAAGGCGGCAGTCGTATCCCCAGCCGACACAACCCAAGCCACGAAAGGCGACCCCACAAGCGCCGTCAGCGGGCCCACCCCCGCTATGTCCTTCAGCGCGGCAGGCTTCTTCATGGCTTCGGCCCAGGCCAGCCATGTGATGAGTCCGGCGGCGACTCCGGCGACTACGCGTAGGGCCAGCAGCACCGCGAGCGACCCGGCTATTGCCGAGCCAAGGTTGGCCGCCGCTCCGACCAGAGCCGCGCCGACCAGCAATCGCCTCTGCGGAACAAGCCTGCGCCCGGCGACGAGATTCGAGAGGGTGAAGCCGCCAACCTGCGCTACAGAGATGAGACCAGCTGCTCCGAGCCCAACGCTGAACTCGGATGCGATGGCGGGAATGAGAAATGGTGTTGCCGCGAAGTGCAGCGCGATCGAGGACGCGGCGACAAGAAGTGCAGGCGTCGAACTCGGGCGCACCGCAAGGATGCTTCTTGTCGGAGCAAACATGGCCCGCCACTGTAGGAACGGACTCGAAGGACAAAACCCGCCACGTCCGCCGCAGTTTTGCGCCAGCAAAACCTGCGAACGGACTCGAAGGACAAAATCCGCCACGTCCGCCGCAGTTTTGCGTCAGCAAAACCCGCGAACGGACTCGAAGGACAACATCCGCTTTTTCCAGACCCGTAGACGAGGTCGCGCCACGTCCGCCGCAGTTTTGCGCCAGCAAAACCTGCGAACGGACCTCTTGTGTGGAGGCGCCGTGCGCCTCCACACAAGAGGTCCGCGTGGTCAGGGACGGCGTCGATCCGTCGACCTCCGGTTTTTCAGACCGGCGCTCTACCAACTGAGCTACCTGACCGCAATCGGGGATGTGGCCCCGAAAGCCAACACCCAGACCATTGGCCCGGGTGTTTGGCGGGAGCGACGGGATTTGAACCCGCGACCTCCGGCTTGACAGGCCGGCGTGAACTCCAGACTTCACCACGCCCCCATGAGTCCACCGCCTGTCATCGCAGTAGAACCATGTTCTTTTGTGCCCCCAAGGGAATTCGAATCCCTGTTGCCGCCTTGAAAGGGCGGAGTCCTAGGCCACTAGACGATGGGGGCTGACACCATCCAATGAATGGTGGCCGGGATATTAACCCTTGCCCGTCGTCGGTCGACCGCCGAACCGGCTTGAGAAGTATAGGCGGCACTTCGCGCCCCGGTATCTGGTATCTGGTATCCGGTATCCGGTATCCGGTACATGCAACCCCACGATGGTCCGGATGCGCGATACCGGATACGCACAGGTAACTAGCCCATCCTTGTGCGCGGTTTATGCCACCCCCATAACAAGTCAGGTTCTGTACAGTGAGTGTCGGACGGGCGCGGGCGCTCGATCCAGGTAGGAAAAGGATTCGCAGAGACCTATGACCCGTGTTTTTGGGGGGTCGGTGCGATAGGAATCAAGGGGAAGTAGGAAGAATGGCCAAATCTCGTATGGCTAGCGTTCTCGCTGCGATGCTGCTCGCGCTGTGGGCAATGCCTGCGATCGCGTCCGCTGCGGCGACCTGTAACGGACTAGAGGTGACAATCCCTGGAACGGCAGGCGACGACGTGCTCATGGGCACCGAATTCGCCGACGTAATCAGCGGCCTCGGCGGCAATGACACGATCACCGGGCTCGGTGGGAACGACGTCATTTGTGGCGGGTTCGGCGACGACAACATAGATGCCGGCGCCGGTGACGACTGGGTGCAGGCAGGGCCGCAGAAGGGCAAGAAGTCCGACAGTGACACCGTCCAGGGCGGCACAGGCGAAGACGTGATCCGCGGCGGCGTTGGCGCAGACGATCTCAAGGGTGGTCTCGGGCACGACACGATCTTCGGCAACAACGGCAAGGACACCTTGTCTGGTGGCGGCGGCGACGACGTTTTGAACGGTGGCAGGGCCAACGACACGATCTTCGGCTCCGGCAACAACGACACGATCACCGGTGGCAAGGGCGCCGACCGTCTCAACGGCGGCCCCGGCAATGACTCGATCACCGGAGGTGCCGGCGTGCAAGACGTCGTCACCTACGGCAACGCCACTGCAATGGTTGATGTCAACCTCGCTGGTGGTGTCGCCGCGGGCGGCGGTGGCGCAGATACGCTGACCGGAGTTGAGAACATCGAAGGTTCCGATTTCGACGACAACTTGGTCGGGAGTGACGGAAAGAACAAGATCCTCGGCAGCGACGGCGACGACTTCATCGACGGTGGGGGCGGCGACGATACGCTCGACGGTGAGCTTGGTTCCGACAACATCAATGGTGGGGACGGCGACGACCTGCTCAAGGGCCGTGACGGCAACGACTTGCTCAGTGGCGGCGCCGGCAACGACACGATCAATGGCCATGGCGGCAACGACACCAGCATGGGTGACGCAGGCGACGACTTCATGACGGGCGCTACCGGAGACGACGTCCTGAGCGGGGGCCCCGGCAACGACGAGATGCAGGGCAACACCGGCAACGACACGCTCAACGGTGACGCCGGCAACGACATTCTCGACGGCGGTCAGGGCACTGACACACTCGACGGTGGCGACGACACCGATGTCTGTTCCGACGGCGAAAACGTCAGCAACTGCGAGGGCTAGCACCTCGCAAGCAGAAGTGATGGAGGGCTCCGGGGAACCGGAGCCCTCTTTCCGTATCCGCGATACTCCCGGACACTCATGAACAACATCAAGCTCAAACGAGTCGAGATGTACAAGGTGGCTCTGCAACCGGTGGGGCCATTCGTCGCAGCTCACGGGACAATCGGGGAACGGCCGATCGTGATCGTGCGGGTCTGGGACGCCGACGGCAACTATGGCTGGGGTGAGTGCATCGCCCAGTCCAAACCTGGTTATCTCTCCGAGACCGTCGATTCAGCTTGGAAGGCGCTCCATGCCGGTGTCATCCCGGCAGCTATGAGCCGCGAGTTCGAGAACCCTGACAAACTCTCCGCATATCTGGCCGTTGCGATGAGGCAAACGCCGGTGGCCGCCGCAGCCGTGGAGATGGCCGCCTGGGACATGATCGCTAGAAGGCAGGGTCGCTCCCTGTCGAACTTCTTCGGTGGAATCCGGTCCAATGTGCCGGCGGGCAGGACCCTCGGGCTGCCTCCTGCGGGAGAACGGCTCGCCGGCATGGTCGAAGAAGCCCGCCGCAGCGGATACCAGCGCATCAAGATCAAGATCGAACCGTCACGGGCTTTGAGCCTGGCGTCAGAGGCCGTGCAGGCGGCAGGGGGGATTCCGGTTGTCGCCGACGCCAACGGAAGCTTCTCGCCGCTCGAAGTGCAGAAATTGCGCGAGCTCGACGCCGTGAACCTCGCCTGGATCGAGCAGCCTTACCCTGCTGCATCCCTGCGAGCAGCCAGCGAATTGCGGGACACGCTGGTGACGCAGATAGCTCTCGACGAGTCGGTGAACAGCCTCAACGCCATCGACCGCATAACCGACATGCATGCGGCCGCTGGGATTTCTATCAAGCCGGGACGCCTCGGCGGGTACGGAGCAGCACTGCAGGCGTATCGCAAAGCGAAAGCGGCCGGCCTCACAGTGTGGATCGGTGGCATGCTCGAAACCGGGATCGGGCGCGCCCACAACCTGGCTCTGGCCTCCCTGCCCGGCTTCGACTTTCCCGGCGACATGTCGCCGAGCAAGGTCTACTGGAAGCAAGATCTGCTCACCGAACCAATCGAAATGGTCGCGGGACATATCGCAGTCCCTGATGGGCCAGGGATTGGTGTGGACGTAGACAAGAACCACCTCGCCGCGGCCACGATTGAACGAAGAGTCGTCGAGTGAACTTCAGTTCACGTAGCTGAGTGCCTGCGCATAGGCCCAACGAGAAGCAACGGCCGCGTACCGCTGGCCCGCTGTTTCGTAGTCGAGCTCGTCGAGGGCTTCGAGTGATTCTCGGACCTGCTGAACTGAATCGTCGAACGCCAGCTCCACTGCAGTGAAGAGCTCAGCAACCGTGGCGTAGTCGAGTTCGAGCATCGAACCCCGGGGAAAGCCCCGCAGCCATCGCTCGAGGTCCTCCACCTGCTCGACGATGCTGGCGTCGAAGCCGGCATTGTCGATGATTGTGACCGCTTCTGCGACCCGTTCGACGGCGTCCGCAAGGTCGGTGCGATAACGAACCGAGACCTCGGACCCGATGTCGTAGATGTCGCGCTGCTCGGGATCGAACGCGGCAAACCAACGCAGCGGCACGTGCCATGGCGAAGTCAGGATGTGACTCTTCTCCGACCTCGACCTGAGGCGGGCAAGCTCATCTGCGGCGCGTTGCACAGTTGCGGACGGCAGCAGCGGTGCGCCTGGGTTGGAGTTGGAGAAAGCCAGGATCCCCTCGAGCATTCGTAGCCTGCCGTTGCGCGGGCAAATCAGGCGTTCGCCTTTCCAGGAGACGGTGAAGACATCATCTGTGTCCGGTTCGGCCCACATGAAATGACCGTCGGCGCGCACCACGTTGCGGCCCCACGGCCCCGCTGCGGGCAGCCGCGATTCAGCGTGCCGGCTCGGCGAGTAGATACGGAGATATGCAGCGCGGATCATTGAATCAGAATGGTAACTCGCCAGAGGGCCGTTTGGCCCGGGAAGAGATGCGTCATACCAACTACAATCGGGCCAAGGCATCGGCCCCGTGTGATGCGGTGAGCCCACGAGTCCGAAGGAGTATCCCAGTTGGGAGTATTCGAAGCGATAGGCGCCGACACCCACGAAGAAGTGGTGTTTGGCCATGATCCGGCCTCTGGGCTGAAGACCATCATCGCCATCCACTCAACGGCACTAGGTCCCGCTCTCGGCGGGACCCGTTTTTTTGCCTATGCCGATGAGGAGGCAGCACTGCGTGATGTGCTGCGCCTTTCCAAAGGTATGAGCCACAAGTCTGCGGCTGCCGGCCTCGACTATGGGGGTGGCAAGGCGGTGATCATTGGCGACCCCAACAAGATCAAAGGGGAACGATTGCTGCGAGCGTACGCCCGTGTCGTCGACAGCCTCAACGGCCGTTACATAACCGCAGAAGATGTTGGCACCACGACCGATGATATGGCCGTCATCCAGCGCGAAACTCGCCACGTTGTCGGCCTTCCCGTCACACACAACGGCTCGGGCGATCCGTCGCCTGCAACCGCGCGCGGAGTGATGGCGGCAATCGGGGCCGTTGCGACCCGACTGTGGGGCGACGCCGAACTGTCCGGCAAACACTTCGCTGTGCAGGGCGTTGGCAAGGTTGGGTCGAGTCTGGTGGAACGGCTGTCCAAAGCCGGGGCAACGCTGACCGTTACGGATGTGAACGACGCTGCGTTAGATCACTGTCGTCGCGAGTTTGGTGCGACGGTGGTGGCTCCCGACGAGATCTTCGACCTCGCCTGCGATGTCTTCTCGCCGTGTGCAATGGGCGGTGCGTTGAATGAACGGACAATCCCGCGACTGAAATGTCAGGCAGTCGTCGGCTCGGCCAACAACCAGCTTGCTACCCCGTTGGACGCGGCCCGCCTTCGAGATAGAGCCATCACCTACGCACCCGACTTCATCGTCAACGCAGGGGGTGTCATCAACATCTCTCAGGAGACGAACGGCTACGACTGGCAGAAGGCGGCGGCCGCAGTGGACGCCATTGCCGAGAACGTGAAGAAGGTGTTCGAGATTGCAGACCGGGAAGATGTCGACGCAGCAACGGCAGCCGTGCATCTCGCCGAGTACAGGATTGAAGAGGTTGGAGGGCTCAAAACGAGACTGAGCCCGGGAGGTGATCTGTAGGAATGCTGGACATCGACAACTCGATGAGCCACCAAGCACTTGGCCTGAGCGACGAACAGGCAGTTGACATCTACCGAGCCATGGTGCTCGCCAGGCGCGTCGACGACCGAATGTGGGCGTTGAATCGCCAAGGCCGGGTGCCCTTCGTCGTGTCGGTGGCCGGCCACGAGGGTGTGCAAGTGGGCGCCGCGTTCGCCCTGGATTCCACCAAGGATTGGTCGCTGCCCTACTACCGCGACATTGCCTTCAACCTCGCACTGGGCCTTACTCCCGAGGACTTCTTCCTATCGGTGTTTGCCAAGGAGGGAGACCCTGCGAGTGGAGGTCGGCAAATGCCGAACCACTGGTCAGAACCCGACCGCAACGTCTTCACCCACTCATCTGTGATTGCCACCCAATTCCCGCACGCATGCGGGATTGCCTACCGGCTCAAGGTCTCGGGTTCGGACGGCGTCGTCGCCGTCATGTCTGGTGAGGGCGCCACCTCGGAGGGCGACTGGCACGAAGCCATGAACTTCGCCGGCATCCACGACTTGCCCGTGATCTTCTTGATCCAGAACAACCTCTACGCCATCTCCGTGCCATACGAGCAAGAGGTTGCAGGCTCAGTCGCGGAACGGGCTGCCGGCTACGGCATCAAAGGCATCGAAGTTGACGGCAACGACCCCCTTGCCGTGTACGGCGTGATGAGAGCCGCAGTCGACCGGGCGCGCGGCGGCGAAGGGCCGACGCTCATCGAGGCCAAGACGTATCGCTTCCATGCGCACACCTCGGACGATGACGACAAGCTCTATCGCAGCGCAGAGGAGGTCGAGCTGTGGCGCCGGCGCGATCCAATCGAGATCATGCGTCAGTACCTCATCGAGGCCCGGCTCCTCGGTGAGGAGCTCGAGGATGAGATCGCTGAAGATGTGGACGGCGCTGTAACAAGAGCGGTGGCAACTGCCGATGCCGCACCCGAGCCGGCAGATGCCCTCAGCTCTGTCTACGCCAATCCGGTGGTCCCTTCTGTTGCGGTGACGGAGATCGAAGAGGTCCCGGATGGGCCGGAGGTGAACCTGATCACTGCCGTCAATCGGGCACTGCACGACGCCATGAATAGGTCACCTGAGGTGCGGGTATTCGGCGAAGACGTTGCCGACCCGAAAGGTGGTGTTTTCAAAGCGACCAAGGGCCTGACGGACGAGTACGGGGTGGATCGAGCATTCAATGCGCCCCTTGCCGAGTCTCTGATCATCGGTGCAGCCATAGGCATGGCCGCAGCCGGTGGCAAGCCGATCGCCGAGATCCAATTCGCCGACTTCATTCACCCCGCCTTCGACCAGATCGTGTCGGAGGCAGCCCGAATTCACTACCGCTCCAACGGCCGTTGGACGTGCCCCATGGTCATAAGAGTGCCGTATGGAGGCGGAGTTCACGGCGCCCTCTACCACTCACAGTCGATCGAGGCGTTCTACGCACATGTGCCGGGGCTGAAGGTCGTAGTGCCATCAACCCCGGCAGACGTGCTCGGTCTCATGCGCACGGCGGTCGAGGACCCAGATCCTGTCATGTTCCTCGAGCCAAAGAAGCTGTATCGACTTGCCACCGGACCGCTCCCCGAGGATCCGGACTGGGCGGTCCCGCTCGGCAAAGCCGCGCTGCGACGAAAAGGCGACGACGTGACGATCATCGCATACGGCACCATGTCGTTCCGTGCCCTCGAAGCTGCGGACCGGCTCTCAGCAATGGGAGTTGACGCTCGCATCCTCGACCTCCGGTCGTTACGACCGCTCGACTGGCCATCGATCCAGCACGCGGTTGCGCACACCGGCAAGGTGTTGATCGTCCACGAGGACAACGAGTTCCTCGGCTTCGGTGCCGAAGTGGCGGCCCAGATCGCCGAGAAGTCGTTCGACTGGCTCGATGCACCGATCCAGCGATACGCCGCCCCTGAGGTTCCCGCCTTCCCATTCGCCGGTGGCCTGGAGAGCCAGATCATGCCCAGCGTCGAGGGAATTGTGGAACGGGCTGCCAGGCTGGCGAGGTACTAGAGCCTGCGCACTACGTACTAGGTGTCACGACCGGCTAGCTCGCCGCCGTGGTACCTCTTACGCAATACGTGTTACTCACAGGGATCCCGCCCGTCACCCGGCTGTCACGAGCAGCAGTCGCATTCCACCGCCGACGCCGAAGAAGTCGCCTTCGACCCACCCGGCCATCAGGGCGCTGTTGTTGCCATACGCGACCGCTTGTGGGTAGAAGTTCGGCTCCTCAGGCTGGAGAATGGTCCAGTTGATGCCATCGTCCGACAAGGCGATGGACATGCGAGGCGGGCCCTGGTTGTTGCCTTCGAGCTCCTGATAGAGACGCTGCCAAGCGCCCTCGAGATCGCGATTTGAGAACTGGACTACTTGCTCGCCGGTTTCCGGATCGTTGATCGTGATGAGCTCGCCGCGCACGATGTCCTCCTCGAACACATCAACAATCACATTGCCGTCGGCGTCCAGAACGGTGAAGCGGCTGTCCGTGGAGTTGCGCACCGTCAGATCGCCGACCTGGATTTCGGCTGGGCCGATCACCGCAAACTCATTCTCGATTCCGAAACCGACCAAGCTATCCGCCGAGGGATAGAACTGCTGGATAGCCACCGGCAACTCGCTGCGTTCCCAGGCGACCCCGTCGGAAGACGACCACACGGAAGGCCTGCCGGTGCTGTTGTCATGACCTGACACGACGAGCTTGCCGTTCCACGAGGTCAGAGCGTTGAGCGAGGCTTCGATTGCCGGACGCTGCCACTCACCGTCGGCGACCTTGACCCAGACAGATTGGCCTCGTTGCCCCCACGCCAATATGGCGTCGGCCGCACCGATCGTGGCGTACCCCCCCACACCTTGCGTTCCGGCCGGCATGTCTGAGACGCTTGCATTCCACTCGACGCCGTCGGTGCTGGTCCAAATGATTGGGCGGTTGCCGCCAAGCAAAGCTCCCAGTTCCGGGCTGATGCCGAGCTCTTCCCAAGTGTTGGTTTCGGTAACGTTCCCGGAGTCGTCATAGAACTGCATTCCGTTGGCATCGAAACCCCAGCCGCGATTGAGCAGTTCGGGGTCGACCTTCTCCCGGAGGATGCGATCCACATCGAACTCAGCGCCCTGGTTGCCCACGATCGTCATGCCTTCGTCTGTCACGCTGACATTGCTGACCCACGTGTATAGGTCGAGCACTTGTCCGTCTATCTCGACGCTGTCCTCGATCGGCAGGTCGGCCTGGACCCACCCCCCGTCGTCGGTGCTGATGAAGACCACCGTCGAATCGTTACCTCTGATCTCATCGAAACCCTGGCCGACGAGGACCAACTGGTTGCGTGTCGCCACCATCTGTTGGAACCACATGTTCTGCCCGGCCGGTGGGGCCGGAATCTGAGCCCAGTCGAGGCCGTTTTCCGATTCGAGCATGGCGGGACGGCCCCGCTCGTCGCTGGCCAGCATGAAGAACTTCTCACCGTTGTGCGCCAGCGTCATGATGTTGTCGCTCTTGACAGGAACCGGCACCCGCTGCCACACGGCGTTTTCCCCAGTCAACGCGGGGCCCGAAGCCTCGGAGCCGGTCGTCGATGGAGCGCCGCTCGCTATCGGATTTGTACCGGTGGAACCAATGCTGTTCACCACCGCCACCCCACCTGCGACGGCCGCCACGACGATCGCAGCTCCGCCGACGAAAGCGCCGACCTTCTGGAGTCCGCCCTTGGCCTTTACCGCGTCTAGACGACTCAAAGGCTCGCGATGGGTGGCAGACAGGGCGCGCAGCGCCTCGGCCATGCGGGCGGGATCGATTCCGTTGTTCGTCATCCGGTCATCGATCGATGCAACAATTCGAGTCACACCTTCTGCACCGATTGCGTGGCTGATCGACTCGGCATTCCAGCCCAGAACGTCTCGCATCACGAGGATTGCTCGCTCGTCGATGCTCAACTTCTTGAAGCGATCCAGGTAAGGCTCGTCATCGGCCGCAGTATCGGACTGCAAACGAAATCCGCTCATTCCAGATACATTCGCCGCCTGCTTCGAAGCGAACTTGAATGCCCCGGCCATCACTCCGGCGGCAGGCTGCACAGCAGATGGCTTGCGGAGTCGGCGGCGCCACCGGGTAAAGCCGATATCTACCGCCTCCGTGGCGAGATCACGATCGTCCGTGATCGCCGCAAGGGCGCGATATAGGTCGCCTCGCGCGACCGAATAGAGATCGTCGAACGACGTGGCAGGCGCCGGTTCCAACGGTGTGACGGTCACTGGTTGCCAAGTCCCCTTGTTAGCTACCGAAAGGTTAGAACTAGTTGCACACAACGTCGGCAAAACGAACGGCAATGGGCGAATATCCTGACGGCGATGGACTATCTGCTGCGACAGGCGCGCGCCGCCGACAAGGAGCTTCTCGTTCCATGGACGTCACACACGTTTGCCTGGGGCGACTACGTGGTCGATTCATTCGACGACTGGCTGACGCATCCACAGTCACAAGTTCTCGTCGCGGCCGACAGCACTGATGAACCGGTCGCAGTCGCCCGTGGCATATTGCTGAGCCTCGACGAGCTGTGGCTGCAAGGGGTGCGCGTGCACCCGAAATGGCGGCGCAAAGGCATAGCATCCAAGCTCGGGCAAGCACTCCAAGAATGGGGTGCATCACAAGGTGCCAAGGTCGCCCAGCTCATGATCGAGGACTGGAACCAAGCCGCCCGCGGGCAAGTCACTCGCATCGGCTTTCGCCAGACGGCCCAGTGGCTGCGCGCTTTCCAGACGACTGAACACTCCGGACGGCGCGATGCCGCAAAGGTCCGGCCGCCGGATCCGCTGCAGAGGGTCGGGCTCGCCGAAGCCGGGCCGGCCTTCTACGCCTGGTCAGCGGGCGAGCTGAGCCGACTGTCCCGTCGCATGATGTCGGTGAATTGGCAATGGCGGCGACTGCATCCTGAGGACCTCGAGCGCGCCGCCGACCACGGCGCGCTGTTTGCCGGGCCTACCGGATGGGCTATTGCTGCCCCCAGGGACAGCTACCTCGAGGTTGGGTGGATCCAAACTACGCCGGACCGGGCCCAAGAGCATCTGGCTGCGCTGTTGGGAGTAGCCGGAGTAGAGCGTGCCAGTGCACTGGAGATCATGGCACCTGCGGTGCCGTGGCTCGAGGAAGCTGCCACCCGAGCCGGCTTCGAGCTGGAGAGTCTCTTCCTCTACGAAAAGGCGTTGTAGTTATCCGGCATCTCGAATCTGGAGGGCGCTCCTAGGCACCGGCAGCCCGATACGAACTCCTCAACGCATCCGCGTAGATCTCGATGGGGTGCTTGACTTCGTAGGCAGTTCCCAGATTCGTGCGTAGCTGCATTTCACAGCCTGGGTTGGCACTCGCCACCAGTGTGGCGCCGCTGGCTCGGACCTGGTCGGCCTTCTTGTTGCCTAGCTCGTCTGACGTCTCCGGGTTGGTGAGCACATATATCCCAGCTGCCCCGCAGCACATGCCGTCAGGATCGATTTCGACCGGCACGTACCCGGCGGCACGGACTATCGCCCGTGGCTCATTGATGATGCGTTGTGCATGACGCAAGTGGCATGGGTCCTGAATCGCCACCTCTTGATTACGCGGCGGCAAGGTGGGCAGACGGCCGGCCGCGATGGCGTCGGCGATCACGACCGTGATGTCCCGAGCCCGGTCCTCGACCGCCGCGCCGCTTTGGGTCCATTCCGAATAGCCGGCCAAGTGAGCGCTGCAGCCGGCCGCAGTTGCCACCACCAGGTCGTATTCGCTGAAGGCCGCCGCGTTGATCGCTGCCAGCGATTCGGCGCCGGCAACCGCACCATCATGGGCGGCAAGTGCGCCGCAGCACGTCTGGCCGGTTGGCACGTGGACGTCGTATCCGGCTCGGGCGAGCAGTTCGACGGCAGCGTCATTGACTCCACCGAACCAGGAATCCTGAACACATCCGGCGAGAAGCCCGATACTGCCGATGCGTTCACCGACCGACGAACGGAGGACTCCGAGGTGGGATTGCGGAGCGAGAGGGATTCGCCGCAAGCCGGAGATTCGTGTCATCAGTCGAACGGGAAGCTTGTCGAGGCGCAGGCGCTGCCCGACCGCAGCCAGGAGCGTCGCCACCCGGACCGCAGCCCGAGATCCGAGACCATTCGGACCGAGCAGCAGTGCGCGCAGCTTCCTGGCCCGATGGGGCAGCTGTGCCGCTGTCTCGGCGCGGGCGCCTTCCATGGCACGCCCAAATGGAACGACCGACGGACACACCGGTTCACAGGCCCTGCACTGGAGACAGAAACTCATGATCTCGTCGAAACGCGAGTCGACAATTGCGATGTCGGAGGCAACCGCCGACATCGCAGCCAGCCTGCCCCGCGGGGATGCCGATTCGCTGCCCGTCAACCGGAAGGTCGGGCACTTCGGCAGGCACAGCCCGCACGTCACACAAGCGTCGAGCTCATGCTGACGTGGGGCGTGGCTGGTCTCCCATGGCATCACACACCTCCGGGAAGTCGGCCTGGAACCAAGATCCGGCGCGGATCGAAGGCTTCCTTCACTCTGCGCTGCAGCTCGACGGATGCCGGCGGAGCACCCCAACGGTCCACATCCTGTTTGCTTGCCGCCGCAACAACGGCTGCGCCCCCCTGACCCTCTGCCCAGGAGCGCAGGGCGGCCAATCGGTCGTCCGACCACTCGGCAAAGCCGGCGGCAACGACGCCGACGCGGTGCTGGGCGCGGAACGATTCGGCGTCGGCTGCTCTGACCTGCTCTACAGCGGCCGCGACCAGCGGTGCGGGAACCCGGAGCTCGATTTGGGTGCTTTGCGTCAGCGGCTCGGGCCAATCAAGACCCGCCCGCGCCTCTGCACCGACTGCTTGAGCCTGGCCTGCGACTTCTTCGGCTGTGCCGGCAAGGTAAGCCGTGGCGCCGCGCTCCGTTTCGAGCAAAGCCAGCGGCCGATACAGCGAGCGGAAGGCGGCTACTTCCATCGACAGGCTGGCCGACGCCTCCGGCACCGGCCATAGCTTGAGACACACCTGACCGATCACGCCTAGAGCGCCCTGCGACCCGGACATGAGCCGGGGGATGTCGTAGCCGGTGACGTTCTTGACGACCCTGCCCCCGGCCGTGATCACCCTCCCGTCTCCGGTGGCCACGGTCACCTCGAGAATTCGCTCCCGAGTCGGGCCGTAGCGCAAACGCCGATAGCCGCTCACGCCCGAGGCGATCATTCCGCCGATCGTCGAGCCGGCGGCATGCTCGGCAAGCACGGCACTCTGCCTGCGTTCTGCCAGCAACGCTTCTACGTCAGTCACAAGGGCCCCGGCTTCGACTACCAGCGTCAGATCGTCCGGCTGGTAGTCAACGACCCGATTCAGCTCGCTGGTCAACAACAGGATTTCAGGCGGAGCGCCCGTTGGCGGACCCATGTGAGTGCCACCGCCCCACGGAATGACCGGGCGGCCCTCGAGGCTGGCCCATTCGAGTACCCGGGCCACCGAATCCAGATCCGGCGGAGCGAGTGCCAATACCTCCGAAGCAGCGCCCTCCGGTGCCGTGACCTGCCAGTCCTCTATTGCCCGTGCCGTCATTTAAGGGAGTCCGGCTCGAGATTGGCGACCAGTCCAAAGTCATAGCAACGGGAGCCCTCGGGCAGAATCTTGTCGGGATTGAGAAGGCCTTTTGGGTCGAACGCTTCCCTGAGACGGGCCTGGGCGTCGAGGTCCATCGGAGAGAACACCTCCCCCATGAGATCTCGCTTCTCCAAACCAACTCCATGTTCGCCGCTGAGGGCGCCCCCCACTCCGATCGACACTCTGACCATCTCGTCTGCGGCAGCCTTGACCCGTTCGAGCATGCCGGGCTCTTTGGCGTCGAAAGCGACGAGCGGATGGAGGTTGCCGTCTCCGGCGTGGAACACGTTGAGCATTTGGATGCCATGGCGCGCTCCGATCTCGTAAATGGCCGACATCGTCTCGACCAGCCGAGTGCGCGGAACGACGGTGTCGTGCAGGTAATAATCGGGCGCGGCGTAAGCCACTGCGCCGAATGCCGACTTGCGGCCGAGCCATATGAGGTCGCGCTCGATCTCGGTGGCGGCGATGCGAATCTCGGTGGCACCGGCGTCTCGCCCGGCCTGAGCGACGACTGCAGCCTCTGAGTCAACGGCAGCCGGGTGGCCCGCGACTTCGGCAATGAGTACGGCGGCGGTGATCGGAAAGCCGCATGATTTGAAGTTCTCGACAGCTTCGATCATCGGTTGATCCATGAGCTCCATCGCGGCCGGGACTACGCCGGCTGCAATGACTGCAGAGACGGCCGCAGCGGCCGCCTCGATCGAGTCGAACGCAAGCAATAGCGTGCGCACTTCGGGCGGGTTTTCTGTGAGCTTCACGAGAATCCGCGTGACGAGACCCATCGTGCCCTCGGATCCGACGACGACGCCCACCAGGTCGAGGCCGAGTGGGTCCGGCTCGGCCCCGCCCAGCATCACGATCTCACCCTCCGCCGTTATCAGTTCCAAAGCCAGAATGTGCGAGACGGTCGTCCCCTCTGCAAGGCAATGGGGGCCTCCGGCATTGGTGCCCACATTGCCGCCAATGGTGCACGCGGACTGCGATGACGGGTCCGGTGCATAGTGGAGACCGAGCGGCATGGTGTGAGCGGACAGGTCGAGGTTGATTACTCCCGGCCCAACCCACGCAGTTCGAGCTGCTTCGTCGACCTCCTCGATCTGATTGAGCCGGGTGAGAGCGACGATCAGCCCGGGTCTAGTGGGCACCGCGCCGCCAGAGAGGCCGGTACCGGCTCCACGGGCGACGATCGGGACCTCGTGCTTTGCCGCGATCTTGACGGCTGCGGCAACCTGTTCGGAGGACTCCGGAAAGACAACCGCAGCCACGATGCCCGGCGTCACCCCGGCATCCTTCGCGTAGACATGTAGGTCAAGCGGATGGTCGAGAACCTGATCGTCAGCGAGAACGGCGCGAAGGTCTGCGGCGAAACTCATGCAAGCGATGTTAGGGGCTGTGTCGGCTCCCCCGTAGCGAACGGGCGCAGCCCACCCGAGCTCGTAGCGGAGGTCTCAGCAGACGCGAACAGCGTGCCCACGCCACCCCTAACACGCCCATCGCCAACGGCCTACGCTCGTCGGTTCCCCGACGTTTGCGTAGCAAACTCGCTACAGGGGAACCAACAGGAACGCGCCGGGTCACAGTGGGCATCGCGAGTGGGATCTATCAAGTTGCACCCCAGCCACCACCGCCGGGAGTGAGGACGAGCAGGCGATCGCCCGGTTGAACGTCGAAGGTTGTCTTGCCCGGCAGCCTTTGTCGTGTTCCATCCACTCGGATCAGCCAGTCCTCACCGCAGGCTCCGGGCTCTCCACCGGCCAAACCCCACGGGGCGTTGCGACGGCGCTCTCCCATCAATGACACTGTGGCGGCCTCCAGGAACTCGATCTCGCGCTCGATTCCTTCCCCGCCCGGGTACTCACCAACGCCCCCTGACCCGGTGCGCAGCGCGTAGCGGAGGACGCGGAACGGGTAGTGAGTCTCGAGCGACTCGATCGGGGTGTTCTTTGTGTTCGTCATCCCTGTCTGGATGCCCGACTGGCCCGGTTTGCCGGGGCGGCCGCCCTGGCCTCCCGCGATGGTCTCGTAGTAGGCGAAGTGATCGTTGCCGATCAGGACGTTGTTCATGGTGCCCTGACTCGCGGCCGGAACTGCGTCGGGGGCGGCCTGAGCCAATGCACCCAACACCACGTCGGCAATTCGCTGACTGGTCTCTACGTTGCCGGCGGCTACGGCCGCCGGAGGTGATGCGTTGACGATCGAATCGTTGGGTGCGCTGAGGCTGATCGGCCGGTAGCTTCCGCCGTTGGCGGGGACGGTGGGGTCGGCGGCGACCCGTACTGCGTAATAGAGGCACGACCTCGTGACCGCTGCAACGGCATTGAAGTTGGCCTCGACCTGGGGAGCGCTTCCCGCGAAGTCTGCGTGGAGCCTGCCGCCGTCGATTGACACCGTTACCGCGATTGCGACGTCGTGCTCGCCCCACTCCATATGGTCGATGAATTCATAGCGGCCATCGGGAAGCGACGCTATAGCGCCAGACATACGGCGCTCGCCATAGTCGAGAAGGGCGTCCGCCACGGCGAGATGTTCATGGAGTTGGCCGCCGATCGCCTCTCTGGCCCGCAGGGCGCCTGCCTCATTGGCGCCGAGCTGGGCAGACAGATCGCCGAGCCGCTCGTCGGGTGTGCGAGTGGCCTCGAGAAACGGGTCCAGAAACGCGGGTTCCCACTCGCCGTTGCGGACGGCGACCTGTGGCGACACGATATGGCCCTCTTGTTCGAGCCGGGTCGCATGAGCCGGCATGGAACCGGGCGCTTCTCCCCCAACGTCGGCATGGTGGGCGCGATTGGCGACGAAGGCGGCGAGCTGCCCATCGACGAAGACGCCGCGAACCAATGTCAGATCGTTGAGGTGGGTGCCGCCCGCGTAAGGATCGTTGACGGCGTACTGAACCCCCGGCTCGATGACGCCGCCGACGGAGTCGAGCACAGCATCCACCGAAGCCGGCATGGAGCCAAGGTGCACGGGAATGTGTTCTGCCTGGGCGAGCATTTCGCCATCGGGCATGAACACCGCCGCTGAGCAGTCCGCTCGCTCCTTGATGTTTGGCGAGTAGGCGGTGCGCCGCAGTACCACGCCCATCTCGTCGGCGACCGCCGCCATCCTGTTGCGGGCGACTTCCAGAGCGATCGGGTCGTAGCTCACCATTCGATTACCAACGACCCGTTGGCTGCCACTGTTGCTCGGTCGCCGGGGTCGAGGTACGTGGTGGACTCGCCGTCCTCGATCACCGCGGGACCGAAGATCTCGTTACCCGTGGCGAGGCTCCCCCGCTGGTGCACGGCGGCGGCGTGTCGAGAGCCGTCCGCGGCAACGATGGTGCGCTCTTGTGGTTTCGATGGTTCGCCGGTGGCGATGGGCGGAACGTCATCCCAACGCAGCGCAGGTTCACCGATCGCAGCCGCGCGCACTGTGACGATCTCGACAGGATCGTCGGGCCGGGCGAATCCGTTGCGAGACCGGTGCAACATGTGAAATCGTGCGGCGAGGTCGTCGACAGCGTCACCAGGACGAGCCGCAACGGTCAACTCGTGGGATTGACCTACGTAGCGCAGGTCTACCAGCTGGTCGACAGGACCAGTACCCCCGGTCGCTGCCACTAGGCCGTCGAGAGCGGCGTCGTGGGTCGACTCGGCAGCCCAGGCAAGCTCGTTCAGATCGTTGATCGACTGAGCCACGTCGATCCTTGGCGGACTCAGCAAGAGTCCGAGTGCGGAGAAAACACCGGCGAGCCGAGGGATGACGGCCGCCTCCATATCGAGGCGGCGCGCCAATGCCGCGGCGTGCAGGCCGCCGGCACCACCGAACGCGATCAAAACGGCTCCGCGTGGATCGACCCCCTCCTCGACAGATACCTTCCTGATTGCACCGGCCATCGTCTCTTCTACGACCGTGACGATTCCCCGTGCCGTGGCTGCGGGGGAGAGCCCGATCTGATCGCCGAGGTCGGCCAGAGCTCGCTCAGCTGCACTGCCATCGAGACTCAGAGACCGGCCGAGCGCACCAATACGCCCCAGCATCACGTTGGCGTCGGTCACCGTCGGCAACGTTCCACCGCGCCCATACGCCGCCGGTCCAGGCATGGCTCCGGAACTCTGCGGCCCGACACGAAGAGATCCGCCTGAGTCTCGCCAGCCGATGGACCCACCACCTGCACCCACAGTGTGAATGTCGACGGAAGGCATCCGGCACGGGTAGCCGGCAACCGGCCGCTCGAAGGTGAGCTGCGCAGCGCCGCCTTCGATTCGGGAGACGTCGGTCGAGGTGCCGCCCATGTCAAAGCTGATGGCGCGCTCGAACCCCATCGCTCTGCTGAGTTCCGCTGCAGCCACGACTCCCCCGGCTGGACCAGAAAGCAATGCAGCCGCAGGTAGCTGCCCGGCATCGGTCAGCGACATCAGGCCTCCGCTCGATCGCATGACCGCAACTTCAGCAACGCCCCGGGAGCTGAGTGCGCGCTCGAGCCGTTCCAGGTAGCGGCTCATTGCGGGCCGCAGGTATGCGTTGAGAACGGTGGTTGAGGTGCGCTCGAACTCCCGGAACTCCGCAACTACCTCGCTCGATAACGACACAGGCACTCCGGGGTATGCCTGCGAAACTCGCTCGGCGATCGACCGCTCCATCTCGTGCATGCGGTAGCCGTAGAGCAACGACACTGCAATGGATTCAGGATCGTCGAGGTCGGCGACCGCGCCGGAACCGGGACTCGCTCTGTCGACTCCGACTCGTCGCTGTGCCAGCGGCTCGGGCCGGTCGACCATGGAGTCGTATAGGGAGGGTCGATGCTGCCGACCGATCGCCAGCACGTCCTCGAACCCGGACGTCGTGACTAGCGCAGTGCGTGCGCCGCGACGTTCGAGCAATGCGTTGGTGGCAACGGTCGTGCCGTGAAGCACACCGTCCGGTTGCTCAGTGGCGCGTTCGAGCGCAGCGACCACACCCCGGCTCTGATCGTCTGGCGTACTCGGCACCTTGGCAACGAGGAGAGTTCGGCCATCCCAGGCAACGAGGTCGGTGAAAGTTCCACCAACATCGACACCCGCCGAGCTCACTGCTGCCCCCAACTACGATTCTCACCAGTCGAGCCGAGAGGTCCCATGCCGGTCACCGTCAGCAACACGCCCAACCCGAATGCCCTCAAGTTCTCGGTGGGGGTCGATGTCGGCGGTCCCGTCACCCATGCAGCCGGCAGTGACCCCGATGATCCGATGGCAGCCGAATTGCTCGGCATCGACGGGGTGACCTCGATGTTCGGCACGGCGGACTTCATCACGCTGTCCAAGACACCGGACGCGTCTTGGGACACGATTGCGGCGGCAGCGACGGACATCCTGGAACGCTACTTCGATTGAGGCGCTCGGGCTGCTCGATTGCCAACCTGGCGACATCCTCAGCTACGAACGCTAGGCCGATTCGGAAACCAGTCCCCCGGAGCCGTGGCACACAGCTGCTGGTCAGGACTCCACAAGACCACCCTCGAAAGCCCAAGCACCGGTGGTCGTAGCCACCGCGAACTCATCATCGTGAGTCACCAGGAGAACCGCTCCGGGGTAGCCGGCTATGGCCTCCTCAAGACGTTCGATGGATGGCAGATCGAGATGGTTCGTCGGCTCATCGAGGATTAGGCACCAGGCGCTGCGGCCCATCCCCATGGCCATCGCCAGCTTGCGAGCCTCGCCAGGTGATGGGACATCGGTGTGCAGCAGCCGATCAGGATCGACACCGAGAGCGGCGACGAGGTTCAGCACCTGGCCGCGCACATCCGGCGTCAGGGCGTGCAGGTCGGCGAGCATCTCCTCACCCTCGCCTGGTGCCAACTCCTGTGGGAGGTACATGACCCGTTCCGGCGGCAACGAGTGAGATTCAGCAAGACGGCGCAGCAGGGTCGTCTTGCCCGCGCCGTTGGGGCCACGCAGCCAGACGCGGTCGTCGCGATCCAAGACAAGGTCGAGCCCGGGTGCGAGCAGACGGCCCGCAATCGTTAGATCACCTTGGAACGTGAGCAGCGTTTGGCGCCGAGCCGGCTCGTAGTCGAAGAAAAACGAGCGTCCGATGGCGCGGCGCATCTCGAAAGTGTCGAGCGACTCGGCCGCGCGGTCGGCAGCGGCCTGCGTTACTTCGAGTCGGCGAGCCCCGGAAGATTCGCCCGCCTGAGCTCTCCCCTTCTTCTCCATCGACCGGGCGTCCGAGTCTTTGAAACCTGCATTCCGCACCCTGCGCTTGTGCTGAGCCCGCTTCGTTTCGGTGGCCCGCCGTTGGTCCGCCACTCGCCTCTGCAGCTTGCGCTGCTCTCCTTTCGCCTTGTCGAAGGCTGCCTGATGTGTATTGGCGGCCATCTCCCATGCGGTGCGTGCCGTCTCGTAGTTGCCATTCCAGAGTTCAACTCGGCCATGGTCGACATGGATGGTGCGGGTGGTCAGATCGTTGAGGAATGTCCGGTCGTGTGAGACGACAAGGCCGACGCCCTTGAAGCGGCTCAAAGCTTTTACCAGCAGATCGCGGGCTTCGGCATCAAGGTGATTGGTCGGCTCATCGAGGAGGAGGATCGAAGGTTCAGCGGCGAGGGCGGCACCTATCTGCCAACGCTTGCGCTCTCCCGGCGAGAGGGTCGCCCAACGATCGAGCTGTTCCGCATCGAGCAGAAGCTGACCCGCGATTCTTCTCCTGACGCCGTCGGAAGCGGCGGCAAGAGATCGAACGCCGTCGTCGATGCCGCCGATATCTTGTGGGCAATAGGTGGGTGGGGTTTTGGGATCGACATTCACCTTGCCGACAGCCGGTACCAATTGACCACTGATTAGGCGTAGCAGGGTCGATTTGCCCATACCGTTGGCACCGACGACACCAGTCCATCCCTGACCAAGGTCGAAAGATGCGTCGGTGACGATGTCGGCGGCCGACGTATAGCGAAACGAAACGTTGTTGAGGTGAACGGACGGCACTGCACAGCTCCATGAGGCGGGCCCGGTGCGGGCAGATGGATTGGGGCTGCGGGTTAGCGCATGTCTCTCGTTCGTTCGACCGGCGGATCTTAGAGCACTATGTGAGCCAGATCAGGACCGCGGCCACGAGGACAAGGCCGGCGGTTCCTGCTCGCCAATACACGCTGTGTGCCGTCCAGTCGTTTCTGGATAGCGGCAGCAACGTCACAATCACGAGGGGCACGGCAAGCCACATGAAGCCGTGCTCAAAGAGCAGAAAGAGGACGGTCATCACGGCGACTGCGCCGCCGGCGAGCCACAGTTGAGTGGGAGTGTGATGCGGTGTGGGTGCAGTGTTCATGCAATCACCTCCACCATCACTGTGCGCCACGATGCATGCGAGCGCCAGGGACCTTCGGCCGCGCGTTTCTGCCGGCCGGCCGCAGTTGCGCCTAGACCGGACGGCGCCGCTTGCTCGAGATCACCCCAGTGTCGAATCCCCCGAGGTGCAGCTTCCCGGAGAAGCGGGCGTGCTCGATCTTGAGGCAGCGGTCCTGGACGACATTGAGCCCGGCGGCGATCGCTTCGCGAGCGGCCTCATCGTGACGTAGCCCGAGCTGAAACCACACCGTGGGGGCACCGACCTCGATCGCTTCGTCGACTACGGCAGCGATCGCATCAGGGCGCCGGAAGATGTCGACGATGTCGGGCACCTCGGGAAGGTCGGCAAGTGAGCCGTAGGACTTCAGCCCGAGGACTTCGTCATATGCCGGGTTGACGCAGTACACGCGATACGGCGTGCGGACGAGATAGGTGGCAACGAAGTTGGAGGACCGCAGCGGATTGGCCGACACCCCCACCAATGCAATCGACTCTGCATCACGAATCAGGCGGAGGCGCTCCTTGGCAGTCGCCTCAGGAACGGCAGCGAGTGTCATGAGCGTTGCAACGTAGCGTTCAAGGCATTCTCCAAGTCCCACAGAATGTCGCCGAGAGTCTCGATGCCGACCGAAATCCTGATTGTGTCTGAGCCGACCCCGGCAGCGAGGCGCTCCTCCTCCGGCACCTGTTGATGAGTGGTCGAGGCAGGGTGAATGATCAGGGTCTTGGCATCGCCGACGTTGGCAACGTGAGAGATCAACTCCAAGCCTTCGATGAGCTTCACACCGGCGTCGTATCCGCCCGCCACGCCGAAAGTGAAGATGGCTCCCGGACCCTCGGGCGTGTATTTCTCGGCCAGCCCGGTCCATGGATTGTCGGAGAAGATCGGGAACTTGATCCACGATACGGCGTCATGTTCTCGCAGGAAGCGAGCAACGGCGGCGGCGTTCTCGACATGCCGTGCCATGCGCAACGGCAGAGTCTCGAGGCCGAGCATGAGCAGGTAGCTATTGAATGGGCTGAGCGCGGCGCCAACGTCGCGCAGCAGCTCGACGCGGGCTCGGGTCAAGTACGCGTACTCCCGGAAATTCTCCCAGAACGTCAGGTCGTGGTAGGCCGGCGACGGTTCGACGAGCAGCGGAAACTTGCCGTTGTCATATGGGAATGTGCCGGCTTCGACGATCACGCCGCCGAGTACAGCCCCGTGACCACCGATGAACTTGGTCGCCGAGTGCACCACGATGTCGGCGCCGTGCTCGATCGGGCGGCACAGGTACGGCGTGGCAAAGGTGTTGTCGACGATGAGTGGGACGCCGGAGTCGTGGGCGATCTCGGCATAAGTTGCGATGTCGAGGATGTCGCAGCCCGGATTGCCGATGGTCTCACCGTAGAGCGCCTTGGTGTTCGGGCTGATGGCGGCCACAGCCGCCTTCGGATCCGAGAAGTCGACGAACGTCACATCGACGCCCATTCGCCGCAGGGTCACGTCGAGTTGGGTGTAAGTGCCGCCGTAGAGCGCTTTGGACGCAACGATGTGGTCCCCTTTGGCCGCGATGGCAAGGATCGCTATCAGCTGAGCGGATTGGCCCGATGCCACGGCCAAACCACCGAGTCCGCCTTCGAGTGAAGCCATGCGCTCTTCGAACGCCGCGGTCGTCGGGTTACCGATCCGGCTGTAGATGTTGCCGTAGGTCTGCAGCGCAAAGAGGTCGGCAGCGTGTTGGGCGTCCTCGAAGACGAAGGCCGTTGAAGCGTAGATGGGCAAAGCCCGCGACCCAGTCTCAGGGTCGGGTGGCTGTCCGGCATGGATGGCCCTCGTGTCGAACCCGAATTCGTGGGCGTCGCTCATAGCGTCATCCTGGCACTTCCCGCCGGCGGCTGAAACAGAACCAAAAGCAACCCGGCACGGTCGTCTATCGGAGTCGCTCGGATCGGGCCGGGACGGAACCGCCCGCCCCGGCCCACGATCCGCTTGCTCAGGCGTCTGCTTTGGCCAGAGCGGCGAAGCCGACCGCGAAGTCGGCCTTGATGTCGTCGATGTGCTCGATGCCAACCGACACTCGGATAAGCTCCGGGCCGACGCCGGACGCGGCCTGCTCCTCGGCAGACAATTGCTGGTGTGTCGTCGATGACGGGTGAATCACGAGTGTCTTCGCATCCCCTACGTTGGCCAGGTGGGACACCAATTCGAGTGAATCGATGAAACGCCTGGCCTCCTCATACCCTCCGGCGACCCCGAAGCTGAGCACGGCGCCATACCCGTTGCGCAGTAGCCGGTTGGCGACCTCGTGCGACGGATGCGACGGTAGGCCCGGATAGGAGACCCAGGCGACTTGTTCGTGGTCGTCGAGCCAATGGGCAAGTTCGAGCGCGTTGTCGACATGGCGCTGCACCCGCAACGACAACGTCTCCAACCCCTGTAGTAGCAAGAAGCTGTTGAAGGGTGACGGCGCCGCGCCGAAGTCGCGGAGTCCCTCCACCCGAGCCCGGATGGCGAACGCGATGTTCCCGAATGGGCCGTCGGGCCCGAACACATCGGCGAAGACGATCCCGTGGTATCCGGGCGCCGGATCCGTGAACAGCGGGAACTTGGGTGTCCGCCAGTCGAAGTTGCCGCTGTCGACGATCACCCCGCCGATCGAGGTACCGTGACCGCCAATCCACTTGGTAGCAGATGCCACGACGATGTCGGCCCCGTGCTCGATAGGCCGGACCAGATAGCCGGCTGCGCCGAAGGTGTTGTCCACAATCAACGGGATTCCGGCATCGTGAGCGATCTGCGCAATCGCGTCGAGGTCCGGCACGTTGTAGGCCGGATTCCCGATCGACTCGACGTAGAGCGCCTTTGTGTTGTCTTGGATCGCTGCCGCCAGGTCCTCTGGATCGTCACCCTCGACGAACGTGACCTTGATTCCTAGACGCGGCAACGCCACCTTGAACTGGTTGTACGTGCCCCCGTACAAGTAGCTCGTCGACACGATGTGGTCGCCGGCCTGGGCCAGGGTCGTGATCGCAAGCATTTGGGCAGCTTGCCCCGACGACGTGGCCACTGCCGCGGCTCCACCCTCTAGCGCCGCAATCCGCTTCTCGAAGACGTCGGTCGTGGGGTTCATAATGCGGGTGTAGATGTTGCCGAACTCCTGCAACCCAAAGAGCCGAGCCGCGTGGTCCGAGTCATCGAACACGTACGACGACGTTTGGTAGATAGGCACGGCCCGCGACTTTGTCGTCGGGTCAGCCTCCTGGCCTGCGTGCAGCTGGAGCGTTTCGAATCGATGAGACATCGTTACACCAACTCAACGGCGAGATCGACGGCTCGGCTCAGCGTGTGCCCAACCGGTGACGTCCCAACCACCCGCTGGTGGAGAGCGTCAATGGCATCGGGGTCGGCATCCGACTCGATCTTCACTCTGGCCCGGATGGCGTTGTAGCCGGCGTGGCCGTCTCCGCGCAGCCCCAGGAAGGTTTCCAGGTTCAGGTCGCCCTCGAGCTCGATCTCGAGGCCGTCGAGCTCGATGCCGGCTGCACTGGCGTTGGCGGCGTAGCCAACTGCCAAGCAGTTGCCGAGTGCCGCGACCAGTTGCTCGACGGGGTTGGGAGCCGTGTCGGTGCCGCCGAGGGCCACCGGCTCGTCGGACGGAATCGGATCGAAATCGCGGATGCGAGCCTCGCTGCGGAACGCGCCGGTCCAGATGACTCTGGCGCCCCACTTGGTGTCGCCCTTCTCCGGCTCAGCGGCGACCGCAGTCGCCAGGCCGACGACTGCCTCGAGATCGACGTCGTTTAGTTGTCTTGTCACTTCTGTAGTCATGTCATCTCCTTGATGTGATGGATCCACGGATCACCGGAAGAACCGAACGCCGGCACTAAGGCCTCTCGGGTGGTGGCGTTCGTCGGAGCGTGTAGCGCTATGCGCGCATCGCGCTGGGGCGAGCCACCCGAGAGCGCATACACATCGCGGAAGTGGCACCAGAGGTGCCGTGCGGTCTGTTGAGCTGAACCTGCATTGGAAAGGACTCCCTCCTTCTCGCTTGACGCGCTCTTTTGTGAGCGCCGCGAGCGGGAGTCCCGCTAACGGTCGATCTCATCGATCAGGCATTGGCACCCACGATCACTCGTTGGTTGCCGCGGCTTCACAGGGCCTGTCCCTCCACCGCTCTGGATGAGCGCGTTATGTAGCGGGTGAATAAAGCACAGGATGACGATGTAGTCAAGGAGCGATGTGGACCGCGACGGGAAACCGCAGGCCAGAGGCATCTCCGACCAAAAAGACCAGCCGCCAACCCTCGGCTGTTTCGCCGGCAGAATGCAGCTTCGCATCCTCGCCAAACACTTCCGTCGCGGACATCGCCTGCGTCGCCACCTCACTCGGTGGGATCTGATCCACTGGCCAAGATGGGGCAACCCCGTGTGGTTCGAAGCCGGCGACAGCCGGCACGTCGGCAATGGCAAGCCGCCCCATCTCGTCGGTGACAAGCTTCACGTGAACTGCGCGGACATCGGTACGAGCAAACCCACCTTCCACATCGCCCACCAAGGTGCGGAACCACACAATCACATCGAACGAGCCGTCACGATGGTCCGTGACCTCAACAGCTCTCGCCCACTCGACATACGAGATCGCCGAACCATCCGTCGTCGGGATGTCGACGACATCAGGAAGGACCGCGTTCACGCCGTCGGCAAGCGAACCATCGCCATCCACTGTGAAGTAGTCCGTGACGAACCATTCGGCACGTGCAATGGCAAGCAGGCGATCATCCGACCCCGGCGGCGGTAGCACGGCCATCAGGTCGGCCTCGGAGTAGATGCGGGGCCCGGCGAGGAGCGTTGTTGGCGCCGGCGACACGGCAACCGGCGCTTCGGGCAGCGGGGCCTCCACAACGGACGGTGCAGCCGTCGTGGAGGCCACGATTGGTGTGACAGGTGGACTTCGTCGCATCAGGAACACGATTGCCAGGAATATGGCAATGACGGCAACGGCGATCGCAGCAAGCTGCAACGACCGATCCTTCTGTGGCGGAACGAGGTGCGACCACGGAATCTGTTCGTAGTCTTGGGGTAGATCGCTTTCGGTATCCATATCGCGAACGTAGAGATATAGCCAGGTAGGGTCAATAGGGTTGCCAGCGATCGACCGCCGCCCGGGCGCCACTTGGCGGCTCCCTGGTAACTGCTATCTACCGAATGCCTTTCGGCCGATGAGTTCCGAGTGGAGGAGAACCAAATACGGCCGAGAATCCGGTTCCGTGCTATCGCTATCGGCGTGGTACTGGGGCTCGTGGTGATCGCATTTCTACCTTCGATCTTCAGACCACCCAAGGAGTGCGGATACGGCGAGTGGCCGGCCTTCGCCCTCTCGTACGCAGCAACCAAGCGGG
Organism: Actinomycetes bacterium; assembly: GCA_024638645.1. Taxonomy (GTDB): domain Bacteria; phylum Actinomycetota; class Acidimicrobiia; order Spongiisociales; family UBA5794; genus JAHEJX01. The sequence continues at coordinate 20,091 of JAHEJX010000003.1, read as the reverse complement.
ACGAACCATCGGCGCGAATCATGTGGTGCCTGCCAACATCGTGGAGGGTCTTGGCAGATACGGGCGCGGCGACTCTCCCTGCGGCGGACCGCGGCCCTGCTCGAGGCTCCTCGATCTTTGGTTGGTTCGACCCTGACCTCACCCCCCACGAAGCTTGGGAAGAGATTGCTCCCGGAATTGACCCCATCCCAGTGAACCCAGGCCACGGCCTGGCCAGCAGCGCGTTCAAGGCAGTCCTCGACAGTGGCACGATGCGCATGGAATTCTCACAGGAAGGAATCCCGGTCAGGGTCCGAACACCGGGTCCAGACGGAGTCAGGTTCTGGGCAACGTCTCTTGACAGAGCCAATCTGCCGATCATGAGCGACGACGCTCTGTTGCATCATCCCCTGTGCCACTCCGAAGGAGACGCCGGTGTGGATGCGATCACCAACGCGCCATGCTGGTCGCTCTACGGACGGCTACTAGGCGAACGTTGTGCGAAGACGTTCAGTGACCACACGTCGACATTCGTAACCGCGAGCTGCAGTCTGTAGCCACGACGGATGAAGCGCCCAAGACGACACATGATCTACTGGTTACTGCGGCACTGCTGGCTATTGCGGGCATAGTCGCCACAGCGACAGCGTTTGACGGTCCGCCGGACCAGGAAGACACCGGAGCCAACTGTCAGTCCGGCGAGTGGCCCGCCTTCATGTACTCAATTCGGAGCCAGGACAGCACCGAGAGACCAGGTTGGATCCTCGGGTGTAATGAGTCTCACTGGACGATGCACGTAGTCACGACGGTCGCAGGCGAGGACAGTTCTCGGCGGGCGAGTGGCGAGCCGGGCGTTTTGTTTCCTTGGTTCGATCCGGACCTGCAACCAGAGGAGGCGTTTCAGCAGCTGACGGGAACGGATACCGGGCGCAACGTCACACCCCGCAACCACCAAGCGGTCATTGCCTTCACGACTCGGACCTCGACCGGCCAGTTCCGGATGGAGTTCACAGCGGAGGGCATCCCGGTTCTCGTTCGTTCGCCCGGCGAATCTGGCTTTCGATTCTGGGGTGATGTCAGCCGGGCCAGCCGACCCATACGATCAGGGGAGGAACCCATGAACTGGCCTGCCTGCAGTGCGGCCCAACAGCGACCATCGGAGCGAGAACCCCAGCCGTGCTGGTTCGATTCGGGAAACGCGCAAGGGGACAGCGGTTGCCTCCGACTTCTCGAATGGTTGACCGACACCAGCGAGTTCAAGACGGCCGGCTGCAGTTTCTAGCCGCCGATGTAGGACATCTCGACCTTGGGGAACGGCAGTGTGGCCTCTGAGCGCTGCTCGCTATAGCGATCGGTGCGAGCCGTCCACACACCAGCAACGACTTCGGCGAGCCTGCTCGGGTCGTCGCGCACGACAGCGCGTAGATCCGTGCCTTCGCCCGCGAAGAGGCAGGTGTACAGCATGCCCTCAGCGGAGAGGCGGGCTCTGGTGCAATCACGGCAGAACGGTTGGGTCACCGAGCTGATAACTCCCACCTCCCCGGCACCGTCCCTATAGCGATAACGCTGTGCCACTTCGCCGCGGTAGTTCGGGTCGGCGGGCTCCAGCGGGAACTTGGCGTGGATTGCCGCGACAATTTCCTTGGCGGGGACGACATCGTTGAGGCGCCATCCGTTGGTAGTGCCGACGTCCATGTATTCGATGAATCGCATCACATGGCCGGTGCCCCTGAAGTGCTCGGCCATTTCTACAACCTCGTGATCGTTGACTCCCCTCTGCACGACGGCGTTGATCTTGATCGGCGCCAGTCCGGCGTCTGCTGCCGCCTCGATGCCTTCGAGGACTTGCCCGACCGAGTATCCGGCGTCGTTCATCGCCATGAAGGTTTCGTCATTCAGCGAATCGAGGCTGACCGTAACTCGGTCCAGGCCGGCTCCCACCAGCTTGGCGGCATCGCGCTTCAGCAATGAGCCGTTGGTGGTGAGCGTGACGTCTGCAATGCCGTCGATGACCTTGACGGCGCTGATGAGCTTGTCGATGCCTTTGCGCATGAGCGGCTCGCCGCCGGTCAGGCGGATCTTGTTGACACCGAACCCCGCGAACACGCGAGCGACCTCCGCCATTTCTTCAAATGTCAACAATTCCGCACGCGGCAGAAACTCGTAGTCCCTATTGAAGATCTCCTTCGGCATGCAGTAGGTGCAGCGGAAATTGCACCGGTCGGTCACCGAGATCCGCAGATCCCTAATTGGCCTGCCGAGCGCGTCGAAAACGTCTTTCACCCTTACAGGGTACCTAGACGGAGAAGCGTCGGTATTCGGTATCCGGTATCCAGTAGTCAGAAACGCGATTCTGTGCGAGACATAGCTGCGATCGAGCTCAAGGCGTCCTGGTGCCACCCGCTCGAACAGGAATTCCACAGTTTGCGAAACAGATTCATCTGAAACCCTTCAGGGTCGAGCAATGCGGCCCGTTGGCCGCCATCACTACGTATACGGAGCCGAACGGCGCTACTGCTTCAGAAGATCCATCAGCTCAGCCCGCGTCCTCGCATCGTTCTTGAACGTACCGAGCATGGCGCTGGTGACGGTGAAGCTGTCCTGTTTCTGCACGCCTCGCATCATCATGCAGAGGTGCTGGCCGGACATCACCACGGCGACTCCGTAAGGCGAGAGAACCTCTTGGACGGCATTGGCGACCTGGTTGGTCAGCCGCTCTTGCACCTGCAGGCGGCGGGCGTACAGATCGGTGATGCGGGCCAGCTTGGAGAGGCCGATGATGTGCTTGTCCGGCAAATAAGCCACGGCGGCCTTTCCGAAGAACGGCAACATGTGGTGCTCACACATCGAGTAGAACTCGATGTCCTTCACCACGACGATTTCGTCGGCGCCCTCAGCATCAAAAACTGCGTTGTTGACGACCTCGTCGAGTGACGTCGAGTAGCCGGACGTGATGTAGTCCATTGCCTTGGCGACTCGCAGTGGCGTTTTGAGAAGGCCTTCGCGTCCTGGATCCTCGCCGAGCTCCAAGAGCTGCTCACGTACGAGACCCTCGAGCTTTGGCGAATACACCTCGGTGCGCTCGGACTCCCAATCGTCGTCCGCCTTCTGTACTGGAGACAGCCGAAAGCCTTTCACCGGCTTCACGGACGAAGTGTCCATGCCGGCGACGATCTCGTAAGTTGTTTGGTTCGTCTGAGGGTGCTTCCAATCAGGAGCGACGTCGGCAACCGGCACTGCTACATGGGGAGCGGTCAGCACATCTGGAGCCGGAATGGACAATCCGTTGTTGCGAACGGCGACGTCTTCGTAGTAGGCAATGTCGAGGTCGATCGTCCGCGGTGCATTGATGTCCTCGGTTCGGGTCCGGCCCAGGACCCCCTCGATGTGGCGAAGCTCATCGCGCAGGTCGTCTGGTTCGAGTCCGGTGCACACCCGGACGGCGGCGTTGAAAAAGTCGGGGGCGCCTGACCCGCCGCCCACGGAGGGTGACTCGAACACACGGCTGACGTCGACGACGTCGATGGCCCGATGACGCCGCAACAAGCGAACGGCCTCGGGGAGGTGCTTCTCACGGTCGATGTTCGAGCCGACGGAAATCACGGCATCTGTGCGGTTGTGGGGGCCCATGGTTGGTATCTCCAGAAGTAGTTACAGGCTCTAAACGCGCGAGCGGTGGATTGTGATTCCCACAGAACCTGCATGACGAAGGGCCGTGGGCTTCTCCACTGTCATTTCTACGGAGTGAACCCGGGGTTCGGTTTCAAAAACAATATCGGCGAGTTCTTGGACGAGGCGCTCCACCAGCATGGGCTCACCCGATTCGAGGTGGGCAATGAGCGCTTTGGAAACTGTGCGGTAATTGGCGGCGTCTGCAATGTCGTCGCTGGCAGCAGCCGGTCGGGTGTCCACCCACATGGTGCAGTTGACCCGGATCTCCTGCGGCGTCGTGCGCTCGTCGGGGTTGATGCCCACGATGCCCAATACCGTCAGGTCCGTTATTCGAACTTTGTCGAGGCTATTGCCGTCCATGAGGATGAGCGTACAGACCTCATCGGGCGAGATCGCCGCCGTGAATCGGACAGCGCCTGGGAGGAGCAAGCTCGTACCCGCCCCCAGCCCGAGTTCGCCAGCAAACTCGAACGGGATTGCGAAGCAATCCCGCTAGTACCGTCCCGTCCTATGACGACGCCTCCGGATCCGTTTGAAGAGCTCGATAGGGAGCTGCGTGAGGCCGTTGCCGGCGAATTCCGCCGGACCGCTGAAGGGGACGAGTATGCAGCTCGCAAGTCGGCGCTGCGGTCGCGCAACCTGCCCCAAGTGGCGTACGAGCTCCTGAGCCGTGGAGACACCGTGCGGGTGGTCATCGGCGCCGCCTCTTTGCGGGGGGTGATCAGCCACGCACGCGGCACCTTGGCAACCCTGACTGGGCCCGATGGGACGAACACGCACCTCAATCTCGCCGGCCCTGTGATCCTCGAGGTTGTCGAGCGGTCACAGGCAGGCGGCCGCACCCGAGAGCAATTCGGACCCGAGTCATTCCTCGCAAGGCTCAGAGAGCTCGAGATCAACGAAGCCAGCGTCGAGGTCTTAACGGCTTCAGAGCACCGTCCCAGCGGACGGATCGAGGCCGTGGGCCCCGACCACCTAATGCTTGTCGGCGAGACCGATCAGTTCGTACCGCTGCCCTGGATCGGCGCAGTTCGGCTGATCTAGCGGCTAGGAGCCCGCCTCAGTCAGCCCGACGACGTTGCCTGCTGGATCCGTGAACATCGCGAATGTCACCACATCCGGGATCACAGTTCGTGGCACCACCGTCTGGCCACCGGCTTCGCCGATCTTGGCGAGATGGTCATCTATTGAGTCAACCTCGACGTACACCGCTACATAGTTGGGTGAGTCCTCGGGACCCTGACCGATCGCCGCCCCCGGTGCACCAGCGCTGTCGGGAGACACCATGTAGTAGTGATTGAAACCGGGGACTTCCTCAGTTGCCCAGCCGAAAACGTCCGAATAGAACTTCTGCTGGCCTGCGCCATCGGCTCCCATGAACTCGATGTGAACGATCTTGTTACCCATGCGCGCTCCTCCTTGCGTTGGACTGAAGTTACTCCGCGGTGGTCGGGGCCCGCCACCGGATTCCCTGGTCTTCGATGTCGACTCGGATGGCGTTGATTGCATAACCAACGAGCTCGAAGGTCCGTGTCTCGAAGCGGCCGGGATCACCGCTTGTTAGATAGGAGATTCCGCCGCCTGATCGATTCAGGATCTCGCCTATCTCGAGTACTCGATGCACCTGGCGGGCCACGGCCGGCGCCGGATCCACCAAGCGCACATCGGGCCCGGTCACGTCGCTGATCTGCTCATCCAGAAACGGATAGTGGGTGCAGCCCAAAACCAGAGTGTCGATGCCGGCGTCGAGCATGGGCCGGAGCAGAATCTCGAGGTCGGATTTCGCCTCGTCGAGCCGACCTTCCTCGACCAACATCGCCAGGCGCGTGCCGGCCACCTCGATCACCTCGACTCCCTCCGTGTGGCGATCGAGCACCGATGCGTAAAGCGCACCCTGGAAGGTGGTCTCGGTGGCGAGGACTCCAATGACACCCCTATCCGTGTGAGCGGCTGCCGGCTTCAGCGCAGGCTCCATGCCGACGAACGGTGTTTCAGGGAAGACGTCGCGCAGATAGTGCAACGCCGCTGCCGAGGCGCTGTTGCACGCCACCACGACCATCTTGGCGCCTCGCCCAATCAGCTCGGCGGCTACGGCGACGGATCGGCTGCGAACCTCGTCGAGGCCTTTGCTGCCATACGGAGCCCACTCCTGGTCGGCGAGATAAACAAGGTCTTCGTCTGGCAGTCGGGAGTGCATCTCCCTGAGTATCGACAACCCGCCAACGCCGGAGTCAAAAACCCCAATCGGCCGGTCGGCGAGTTCCATGACGAGATGTTATGCCACCCAGCGGCTACCCAAGCGGACCGTCCCCGTAGTCGCCCGATCACGTACGGGACCGAGACAGGCCGGGTTCGGTAAACCAGCCAAACCCACGGCTTGGCCTAATACCCCTCTAGCGTCGCCACCAGGTGCGGCGCGTAGAGCTCGGGCTCCACCAAAAACGAGTCGTGGCCCTTGTCCGAATGTACCGTGATCCATCGATACGGGACATCGGCCAGCTCGAGATAGCGCACCATCTCCTGCTGCTCGTCGGGGTAGAAACACACGTCCGAGTCGATCGTGAAGACCATATATCGCTGGTGTTTGCACGCAACGAACAGCTCTGACAGATCCTCGACGCCCGCCTCAGCCACCAGGTCATAGGTCTGCCAGGCATGCATGATGCGCAAATAGGAGTTGGCGTCAAAACGCTTCACGAATTTGTCACCCTGGTGCCGCATATATGACTCGAGCGGATGGGTGAGGTCGTAGAACCCTGCCCCATCGTCGATGTCGAGGACCTCGTCACGAGCCCGCAGCTGTAGCGACTTCAGCGAGACGAAGGTCTTATGGCTGATCATCCTCGCCAACGACAGCCCATCGACCGGTCCGGGGCCCTCGTAATAATCGCCGCCATTGAAAGCCGGGTCTGTCTGGATGGCGTTGATCTGCTCGTAATTGTGAATCCGCTGCAGTGCGGTCGTTTTGACGCCGCTGGCGAACGGAATCACGACGTTCACCTTGTCGGGGTAACGGGTCGCAAGGGAGAGCGCCATGACGCCGCCCGTCGATCCGGCAGCCACCGCGTGCAGCTTCTCGATGCCGAGGTGTTCGAGCAACTTCAGTTGGCTGTCCACCATATCGGCGAAGCAGACGTTCGGAAAAGAACTGCCGTAAGGCTTGCCCGTCTCCGGGTTGATCGAGGTAGGGCCGGTCGACCCGTAGCAGCCTCCTAAGTAGTTGGCACAGACAACGAAGTACCTGTCGGTGTCGATGGGCTTGCCCGGACCGATGAAGCCATCCCACCATCCGACGTGGTTGTCCTCGGTCCACCGCTCGCCAACGCCGGGCACTTCAGGATTGAATCCCGCGGCATGTTGCGAGCCAGTGAGCGCGTGAAAGACGAGCACTGCGTTCGATGCCTCGGCATTTAGGTTGCCGTACGTTTCGTAGGCCAGTGTCACCTCGGAAAGGATGGAGCCGCACATCATGACGAATGGAGCGTCATGCGACCCAAACGTGAAGAACTGCGTTTCGACTCGACCGATCGAACCGGTCACGGTTCTCCTCCCACGGCGAATTCGCAACGATAATCACCAGGCGCCACCGGAATTGCGGCCGACGCCGATAGGCTCACCCAGAGTGCTCGTGAGGGAGGAATCGATGCGCCGCCTGTTTTTGATTGGATCCGTCGCCGCGCTGGTGCTGACAAGCAGCCCAGCACTGCCTGCCGAAGAGTTGGTGAGTTGCTTCGGGGAAGCCCCCGACATCATGGGTGACGGCGGTAACAACATCTTGATGGGCACGGCAGGCCCCGACGTCATATGGGGAGGCGGCGGAAGCGACACCATCGACGGCCTCGGCGGGGACGACATCATTTGCGGCGGCAAAGGCAATGACACCATCGAGGGCGGCACGGGCCACGATCTGATCCTCGGCGGGCCGGGTGTCGACACGATCATGGGACAGAACGGCATGGACGCGCTCGCCGGCCTCCGCGGCGGCGACGAGATCATCGGTGGCGGGGGCCGTGACGTCTTGATCGGCAACAAAGGCAACGACACCCTGCGCGGGCGCGCCGGCGGCGACCACCTCGAAGGCGGAGCGGGAGCCGGCGACTTCTCACATGGAGGCGCAAACCGAGACTGGTGCACATCCGAAACCAAAGTGTCCTGCGAGGGCCCACACGGCCCATTCCGCTTGAAGGCAAACGGCATTGGCCAGATTCCCTTCGGCACACCGACCGACTTCGCGTTGGTGGAGCTGGCACTGATGGGCGATCCCGATCTCGAGGGCGCCCCAGACGAGGATTCCGGCTGGGTCGAGGCCGGCAACAGCCCATGGGGAGTCTGCCCGAACGACGAGGTGCGAATGGTGCGCTGGGGCAACGTGCTGACGTTCTTCACCCGCACCGGGCTCAGTGAAGGCAGCTTCTTCCACTGGCAGGTGCGCGGCTTCGGAGGCTACAAGGACATGAAGCTGGCTACACCGCAAGGACTGCGGGTCGGAGACAAACGCGGCCAGCTAGAGCTGCTCTACAACGTCGTCAGTGTGTTCCTGGTCGATCCTTTCAACTTCTGGCGATTCGTGGTCGCCGACAACCCGACCGGCATCAGTGGAACTATCAGCAACGATCTGATCGGCGGCGAGATCACATACATGCAGGCCGGCATCGGTTGCGGCGAATAGGAGAGCCGATACCTCGTAGCTGGTAGCTCGACAACCAGCTGTCACCTAGGGCTGCCAGGTGACAGCCACAGCCGCCGGCTTGCGAAACACAAGTCCGGTGGGGCCGACCGACCGCCGACTGTCGAGCCTGATTTCCGGCAATCCCGACAGGACGGCGTCGAGCAACGCAATCGTCTCCATCCGTGCCAGGTGCTGACCTATACAGACGTGGGGCCCGAGGGCGAATGCCACATGGGCGTCTCCCCTACGATCGAGCCGGAACTCATCTGGCGCCGCAAACGACGCCGGGTCCCGATTGGCGGCGGCGAGAGAGATAATCACGAGATCGTCTTTGGCGACCGACGCTCCCCCGATATCGACATCACGAGTGGCGAACCGGTCAATGCGGGCCGCCGCCGGTTCCAGCCGCAAGGCTTCTTCTACGAGCGACGCGAGCACGTCTCGATTCTCTAGCGCGATGCTGAGCAGACCGGGTTCGGTGAGCAGATACCAAAGGGCCGCAGCGTTCAATCCTTCGTTGGTCTCGATTCCCCCAAACAGCATTACGGCCGCGTTGGAGAGCACTTCGTCACCCGTGAGGGTTTCCGCCACCGCAGACAACATGCCAGTGCCTGCGGCCGCCCTTGCGACATGGGACCTGAGCTCGGCCACGGCGGCCGGACCCGAGGACGGCATGGCATTGCCGGCTGACAGGTCGGTGACGGCCCCGACGATGTCCCGATACAAGGTCAGCAGCTCGAGCGGGTCGACGTCGATCATTCCGAGCAGTTCGGCGACAACATCAACAGCAAACGGGCCGGCCAGACCCATCCGCAGCTCGGCAAATCCACGCGATCGAAGCTCCGTCACTCTGGCGGCTGCCGTATCGGCGAGGTAATCGGCGAACCGGCGTCGCAGGCCGGCAAGCCGGAAGAAGTTGACGAACGGATCGCGATGGTGACGATGTTCGGGCCCATCTAGCGACAGCATCGAAGGTCCCACAACCTGGGCGGTGGTGAATCCGGGGTGATCGACGGTGAACGTCGCGGCGTCTCGCATCACTTCGACCGCAAGCTCACGAGAAAGGACAACCCAACCACCGAGCGCCTCGACCCAGGCGACTGGAGATTCGGCGCGAAGCTCGGCATGGATCGGGTGGGGATCTTCGGTTAGCTGCTGGCGCGTGATCTCGACCACGCATCGAGGCTAAGCGATGTCGAAGGCGGGCGCCGCAGCGCCCGCCTTCATGTCGTCAGCCGGTCAGCATCGGCTCCCTGTCGGGAGCATCCTTTGGATCCGGTGGCGGAGGCATCACCGGTTTGGGCTCACTACCTCCTGTATCCAGCCGGAATGGCGGATACTCATCGGTCATCAGCGAGGCGTATGCCGCCACCCGATAGACCCAACGATTGAGGCCCATGATCAGGTCATAGAGCCCCTGCGGATAGCGGCCTGTAAAGAGCAATGCGACACCCGCCACGATGACGAGCAAACCTATGAGCCCGCCGCCGACCTGGGCGGCGGTGCTGCCGTCCAACTCGGTGGTCCACCAGATCAGGCCGGTCGTGAATACACCGATGATCAGGTAGTGCGGGATCGCCAGCAGCCACCATTTCACGAGAGCGAGACCCCGCGAAAGGGTTTCCGGATACTCCACTGCGAACCGTGCCGGGTAATCGACATCAGCAAGCGTGAAGGGCGGGTATTGATCGGTGCCAATTGCGCTTGTGGCATAGAAGCTGACACGCCACGTCCAGCGCAGCACTCCGACGTTGAAGACGAAGGCGCCGCGTGGGTAGCGCCCGGTGAAGGCGATCGCGAAGAACGCATAGACCGTCACGAAAACAAAGGCCACCCATAGGAACGCGAGCACTATGAAGTGCGGTATCGCCAGGAACCACTTCACCAACCACAGGCCTCTGCTCAGGTTCGGATCGAGGTCCCCCTCGAGACGCGCCGGATATACACCGACGGGAAGCGGCGAAACCGCCGCGTACTCTTCTTCATCGCTCCGACGATGGCTGGCCCAGATCATCACTGCGGCGGCCAGCGCACCTACGAAGAGGCCGCCAACCATCAGGCCGATACCGACGGCCAGCAGCACGCCTCCGATATTGACGCCGACGACGGCCACAGTCCCGACTCCGACAGATCCGTCAGAGTTCATCAGCACGACGGTCCACTCACCTTGGGCAAGGTCCCAAGTCAACGCCTCCCCCGCTGAGCTCGTCGCCACCCAGAAGTCCTGGTCGACCGGCAGTTCGGTTGGAGCGGAGCCTGCAACAGATCGGTATGCAACGTCGGATGCGGAAACGCCCAGATCTGTCACAAGGTCATGGCCCACCCCGGTCAGGTAAACGTCGACATCTGCCGTCGGGCCAATCCCGACAAACAGCTCAGCCGACGAGCTCGCTGTGATCCTGACATCCGCTATATGCCCCGGCCACCAGTCACCAGGCCGCGAAGCCAAGTCGATGTCCTCCGAGACAATTGCGTATGCCTCCGACTCCAATTCGTAGGAGGGGCTCGACAGGAACCCATCCGCATCGCGCTGCGTTGTATGCGCCCAAGTCAGGGCGGCGCCGCCTACGAGAAGCCCAATTGCCGCGAGCGCGACCACAACGGCAAGGACAAAGGCGACGACTCTGGCTACCTTCATTGCACCTTCACTATCTCTGGCCCTGTCATGATCGTCCGCCTATCGGCACCGGGTAGGTAGAGGATTCCGGCCGTAGTACCGTCGACGCTATGGGACGCAGCTACGACAAAATAACCGAAGCCGTCGCCAACTGGATCACCGAGCAGCAGATGTTTTTCGTCGCCACTGCCCCGGCGGACGGCGGACACATCAACGTGTCACCAAAGGGACTCGACACATTGCGCATTTCCGGCCCCAACACCGTCGAGTATCTCGATCTGACAGGGAGCGGCGCCGAAACCATTGCTCATCTGCGTGACAACGGCCGGGTGACCATGATGTTCTGCGCCTTCGAGGGACCGCCGCGCATCGTGCGGCTCTACGGACAGGGCACATACATCGCAGCAACAGACGACGGTTTTGCCGCGGCCGCCGCACCCTTCGGCGACCAACACGGTGCTCGGTCGGTGATCCGCATCAAGGTGGACAGAGTCGCCGACTCGTGTGGCTACGCGGTGCCCCGCTATGACTACGTGGAGCAGCGCAGCAAGTTACGCGATTGGGCTGACAACCGTGATGATGACGATTTGCTGAAGTATTGGGCCGAGAAGAACTCGAAAAGCATCGACGGACTGCCGGCGCTCGATCCCGGCTAGCCCCAGCGTTCAGAACTCAACAGTTTCGAGGCTGCCATCAGGCCCGGAGGCCGTGGCCCTGATGAGCGATCCGGTTCCTCGCGGCCACCGCGCATAGGCCACCCGCCGGCCGGCATGTCTTTGTTGCCCGCCGCGGTGAATCTGAACAGATCCTGCGCTTTGTCGACGACGGTTTTGACTCACCTGGAATCGCCCACCACCCCGTTCAACTCGAGGCGGCTCGCCGCGTTGCACGCGGCCCATGTACGGTCCCGCCGCAGCCTTGGCTCCAACCGATCGAACATTCGCCAAACCATGGGACCAACTATGTCAGGTTGCGCCGTAACGGTTGCGATAAAGCAGCTCTGCGACCGGCTTGCGGCCGCCCATCTTTCCCGGGGCGGCGGACTCTGCCGGATAGCCGACCGTGACTGCGTAGCGGCAGCGCCGACCTTCCGGCAGTGCCAACACTTCCGATGCGACCTCATCGCGATGAAGCGTGATCGGGCAAGTGGCTAAACCAAGGGCGTCGGCAGCCAGCATGATGTTCTGCGCAAGCCGGCCCGTGTCGAATTCATATCCTTCAGGCTCTTGAACCAATGCAATGGCCATCGGCGCGTTTCGCATCGGATCGGTGAAATCACCGGCGGCCGCGAGGGCTTCCTTCTGCTCGGGATCGTCCACAACTATGAAGGACCAGTTCTGGCGGTTTTTTGAGCTGCCGGTCCACCGGGCAGCCTCGATGAGTTGGGAAAGATCCTGCGAGTCAACAGGATGATCGGCATAATTGCGCAATGCGCGCAATCTCAGAATCCGGTCATACATCTCTGGGGCGGGGCTAGCGTTCATGCGGCGAGGCTACTGCGGTGGGCTAACCAATTGCGGACTAGTCGTAACTAGTCCATCGGCATGAACGGCGATTGTGTCTGTCTGCTTTGACAGATTCGTGAGGAAATAGGGTCTCACCAGTAAACCCGGCCGGGGTGGCCGGGCAGGCTACGGCTGGTTCGTCTTTGGGCGAAATGGGGAAGGCATGCCGACGGGCGTTGCGGAATCGATGAGCAAAACGCGGCGTGGGCTTGTCGTGTTTGCGTTGGCAGCAACACTGCTCGCCGCTGTGCCCGGAACCGCTGCGGCCGAGCTGACGGCGCTCCCTGATCAGACCTGGGGCGTTGTCGGGTTGTATGACTCACTCACGACAAGCACCCCGGCCGAGGTTATGGCCATTGAGCAGATCGGGAACACGATCTACGTAGGCGGCCAGTTCCTCGAGGTCGTGCGCAAGCGCAATGAGCCTCACCACGACCAGCGATTCCTCGCCGCGTTCGATGCAACCACCGGCGACTGGATCGACTGGTGGCGGCCTGATCTCAACGGGCCCGTGTTCGCTCTCGAAGCGTCCCCAGACGGGTCGCGCCTCTACGTCGGCGGCGAGTTCACCGATGTCGAAGGCATCGGAGACACCCAGGGCCTCGTTGCCCTCGATCCGACAACGGCTCGTGTCGACACGACCTTCACCGCCCAGATCGAAGGCTCTAACAGCTCCCCGACTCCTGGTGTCGTTCGGACGATTCGGGCCACTGCGAGCTGGGTCTACATCGGGGGATCCTTCAACTTCGTGACCGGACCCGACCTCGACTCCAGGCTCCGTGTCAACAAGACCGCACGGCTCTCGTCGAACGGCACACCCGACCCCGGCTGGAAACCGAAGGTGCTTGACGGCTCCGTGTGGGGCATGGACGTGGATGAGTCGCGCAATCGTGTCTATCTGGCCGGCTTCTTCCAGTCGATTGACAACATCGCCGAAACCGACAACTTCGTAGCCGTCAGCGACGTCACCGGCCAGCCGTATACCAACCTCGAGCGATTCCCGATCCTGACACCGACCCAGCCGCATCAGTTCGAAGTGCTGGTGGACGAAGACAACGTTTGGGTCGTCGGCACGCAACACGTGGTTCACAAGCTGAACGCCGCCGATCTATCAATGGACCGTCGCTGGTTCACTGGGTTCGAGCCGGGCTGGCACATCGGCGGCGACTTCCAGGCCATCGGCATACTCGACGACGAGATCTACGCCACCTGCCACTGCTGGGGCGTGATTCGTGAGTTGCCCAATTGGGTCGAGACGCTGACTGAGGCACAGACGATTCCGATTTCGGGAGAAGTGCAAGGGATCATCGGTTTCGACCGCACAACGGGCGATTGGAACTCCAACTTCCTTCCCGACATCTTCGGGCAGATCGGCGGCTGGGCCGTCAACGGTGGCGGTGACGGCTGCCTCTGGGTTGGGGGAGACTTGAACCGTCGCTCCGTCGGCGACGCATGGCGCAACGGCATCGTACGTTGGTGCGACGACGCCGGGCAGGGCCCCCCTGTCGGGCCGCCACTCCAAGAGCCGCCGGACATCAGCGAGGCAAACAGACCAACGCGCCCGCTCAATCCGTCCACCACAGGCAGCGGCAGCGAGATCACGTTGTCGTGGAATGCTTCCAACGACGACACCTACGTCGCTACCTACATCGTCTATCGAAACGGCGTCGAGGAAGCCCGTACCAGGCGCACGGAGATTGAGTTGCCTGCCGGTGGCCCGCTCGCGATCCAGGCTGTAGACCCCTGGGGCAACCGCTCGCACTATTCCGATCCAATCGCAGCCGGTGGTGTAGTTCCGCCGGTGCTCGGACACTGGCCGCTCGACGGCGGGGCACTCGATATGTCGGGCAACGGCAACCATGGGACCGCAAGCGGGACGAAGAACACGCCGGGCCGCGTGATCGATGCCCAGGAGCTTGCCGGCGGTGACGCGGTCAGCATCGCTGCCAACAGCAACCTCCAAATCGGCGCCCAAAACGGTGATTTCACCATAAGCACCTGGCTGCGCCTCGAGAGCGGGCCGACCGGGACCGTTCGAACCAACGTCGCCGCGGACGGCGTTGCCTTCTTCGGAACAGCCGCCGACACGAACCAAGTCATCGCAACCATCGCGACTTCAAGTGGCGATCGGACTGCACTCTCAAATGCTTCGTTGTCGGTCGGGCAGTGGACCCACGTTGCCGTCGTTCGTGACGGCGGATCGATGAAGATCTACCTGAATGGGGTACTGGACAAGTCCAGGGCGCTCAACGGCTCCACTTCGTCGGGCTCGGGGGCGATGACATTTACGGGCGACGTTGCCCGCGTCGATGATGTCAAGGTGCACGGCGGGGCGCTGTCGGCCGGTCAGGTTTCTGATCTCGCCTCGCCCAGTTTTCCCGACGCGCTCTGGGCGTACTACCCGCTCGATGGTGACGCGGCCGACGCGTCCGGCAATGGCTTCAACGGGGTGGTGACGGGGACAGACACCGTCACCGGCATCCACGGCCAGGCACTGGGATTCGACGGCACGTCGAAAGATGAAGTTCAAATCGCCGATAACCCTGCCCTTCGTCCCGGCGCCAACGACGACGACTTCACGGTGTCATTTTGGATGAACCTGCAATCCAGTTTCACCAATTCTTGGCGCTCAATCACTCAAAAGGGCAACAACAGTTCCCAGCGCACGTTCGCGATGTGGATGCGTCCGTTCGACAACCGCATTCACTACCGCATCTCGACGGACCAAAGTTCGAACGTCGGCGCCGACAGCACCAGCCAAGTGCCGGTCGATCAATGGACCCATATCGCTTACGTCAAGCGGGGCAACAAGCTGTCCCTGTACTTCAACGGAGAGCTCGACGACTCGGTGACGCTGATTGGCGACACCATCGCCAACGACGGCGACATCTACCTAGGCGATACACCTTGGTTCAACGGCACAGCCGCAATCTTCGATGACTTTCGGATCTACGAACATGGCTTCACCGATGACGAAGCCCAGGCGCTGGCAAGCGCCACTCCGCAGCCGCCTCCTGCACCAGAGCCTGCCAAGCCGATTGTGGGCATTGCCAAGCCTGCTTCCGGCGACGTCACCAAGACGGTCAAGGTAAAGGTCAACGCCACAAGCGCGATCGATGATCCCGGCACTCTCGACGTCGATGTCAAGGTCGGCGGCTCATGGATGAACACCACGTACAACGCAGCGGCCCGCCGCTACGAATACGTCTGGGACACGACGCAGACCGATCCTGGGCCGATCACAGTCCAAGTACGAGCCACCGAGTCGACGGGTAACACGACTACGGCCACAGTCGGCGTCGAAGTCAAAGCCCACTACGCAACAGTGGTGCTCAACGACGGGGCCGTGGCGTACTGGAAGCTGAACGACGGTGGTGCTTTTGCCAAGGATTCTGTAGATGGCATGCACAAGGCCCGCTATAACGGGACGACCACCCGCACTCAGCCGCTCATTGGAGAGGGCGGTAAGTCTGCAACGTTCGACGGCGCCGATGACATCATCACAGTCAAGAACCACGTCGACATCAACACCGGCAGCTCATATCCGGCACGGAGCATCGAGTTGTGGTTCAAGGCGCCCGACGAAACCGGCCGCCACGTGCTTTGGGAAGAAGGGGGCAGGGCGCGAGGCATCTCCGTCTACCTCAAGGGCGGCAACCTGTGGGCAGGCGCATGGAACCGCAATGGGGCGTCGGCTTGGGCAGACGATGTTTTCGCGACCAAGGCCTTCGATGCCAATGTCACGTACCACGTCGTCGTCACGGTCGATCCGGCGAACGGCAAGCTGCGCCTCTTCATGAACGGCGTCAGGGTTCGTACCAAGGCCGGCGTCGGAGCGATCTTCGACCACGTCGGGGCGATCGGCGTCGGGGCACGAAACGGAGCCGTGCGCTACCACGACACCGCTGCCTCAAACGGAACCGGCGCATACCTCGAAGGCGTTATCGACGAAATTGCGATCTACAACACCGCTCTGACACCCGCTCAGGTACAGGCGCACTACAGCGCGGCTCAGGACTGACAGCGCAGCAAACTCCGTATTGCGTGTGAGTTGACGCTGCAATGCCGTACAGAATCGAAGAGGGCAACCGAGTTCGCTGGGCACGGAGCTTGCAACGGTGGTGGTTCCTGTCGGCGGCTTTCCGCAGGCGCGCGCACGCGCCACCGGGCTCGGGCGAATTGCCAGCCACGGCGGCGATGCCGCGATCGGCGCCAACAATGACTCAGCCCGGTTCCACGACGGCGGCAAAGCCGGTGGAGACGATTGGTTCTTCGCCGGAGTGATAGACGAGGTTGCGCTCGACCGAGGTGCCTTGGCCGGATCAACAATCGCTAACCACTACACGGTCGGGCTTCTGTAGCAAACGCCGGACCGTCGTGCCGAAGCCTGGGCGGCTCTCCTATGAGGCAACCTGCTCCGTATGGCCGAGGGCATGAAGGGCAGCCCGAAGATTCGCTGCCGCGCTGTCGAGCTCGGCCGGGTCGGGGCTCGGATCGGCACTAGCGAAGTCGAATTGCGCCATGTTGTCTGCGCCAAAGACGTGGATATGGGTGTGCGGCACCTCGTAGCCGGCGACGACCACGCCAACGCGACTAGTTCCGAATACTTCCTTGATCGCACGACCGATCGTTTGAGCAACCCCTGACAGGTGTATCCAGAGCTCGGGATCGGCGTCTGTCCATTCGTCAACCTCCTCGCGCGGCACGACAAGGGTGTGGCCCGGCGTGAGCGGATTGATGGTGAGGAAAGCAACGCACCGCTCGTCCTTCCACACGAAGCGGCCCGGTAGTTCTCCGTTGATGATCAGAGTGAATACAGATGCCATGACTGAGAGCGTAACTAGTGCGGCTCGCCCATCGCGGTGCGCCTCCTTTAGAAGGCGTCGTCCGACATCTCCATGATCGCGCCGTCTTCTTGCTCGGCAGCTTCACGACGGAGCCGTGCCTTGGGCAGGGCGTGGCGAGCGAAGAAGCGGGCCGAGGCGATCTTGCCTTCATAGAAGGTCACATCATCGCCTTCCGCATCGGGAGCCGCCGCCAGCGCGATCTCTGCGTGACGAAGCAGCAGCCAGCCAATGACAATCTCGCTGAGGCTCTCCAGAAGGGCATTCGTGTGGAGACCCGTCTTGTAGATCGCCTCCTTCTCACCGCCCATCGACTTCATGAGGTGGCCGACCAGCACACCGATGTGAGCCTGCGCGTCCTCCATCGCGACACCGAGCATGCGACGCTCTTCTGCGAGCTCGTCGGGTCCGCCCTTTACCAACTCGAGAATCTGCTCCGACAGAGCGCCCAGCGTGGCGCCCTGGTCGCGGGCGATCTTCCGAAAGAACAGGTCGAGCGACTGGATCCCGGTCGTGCCCTCGTATAGCGAGTCGATCTTGATATCGCGGATGTACTGTTCCATCGGGTAGTCCTGCAGGAAGCCGGACCCGCCGAACACCTGCAACGCCTGGCCGAGCAACTCGTAGGACTTCTCCGAGGAATAGCCCTTGAGCATCGGCAGCAGCAGGTCGACGAGCTTCTTCCACTGCTTGTCTTCAGGATGGAGCTGCATCTGATCGATGCCCCAAGCGGTGTAGAACAGCAGTGCCCGCATCCCTTCGGCGTGCGCCTTCTGTGTGAGCAGCATGCGACGGACGTTCGGGTGGTTGATTATCTCGACCCGCGGCGCCGACTTGTCGAGCATCTCGGTGAGGTCTGCGCTCTGCACTCGGGTCTTGGCGAAGTCGAGTGCATTGAGGTAGCCGGTCGAAAGTGTCGCGGCGGATTTGGCGCCGATCAGCATGCGAGCGTCTTCGATGACCTTGAACATCTGCTTGATTCCCTGATGCACGCCGCCGACCAAGTACCCGACACACGGCTTGTCCGCGCCGAGCGTGAGCTCACATGTCGTCGAGCCCTTGATGCCCATCTTCTTTTCGATATTGGTGACGACGGCGCCGTTGCGCTCGCCAAGCGTGCCGTCCTCGTTGACGTGGTACTTCGGCACGATGAACATCGAGAGGCCCGGGGTGCCGGGCTCGCCGCCTTCGCGTCGTGCCAGCACGAGGTGGATGATGTTCTCGTGGTAGTCCTGCTCACCAGATGTGATGAAGCGCTTCACCCCTTCCAGGTGATATGTCTCGCCATCGATATGTGTGGCCGCGGTAGTGCCTGCGCCAACGTCTGAGCCGGCGTCCGGCTCAGTGAGGACCATCGTGCCGCCCCAGCGGCGCTCGATCATGGGTATTGCCCACTTCTCGATCTGCTCTTCGGTTCCAACTAGCCCGAGGACCACTGCCATGAGGCCGCCGGATATATAGAGAAAGAGCGCCGGATTAGCACCGACGAGCAGCTCCTGCGCAGCCCAGCGCACCTGGGAAGGAGCCCCGAATCCGCCGAATTCTCTGGGAACGCCGAGCTTGTCCCAGCCGCCCTCGTAGACACCATCGAGCCCGCGCTTCATGGAAGCGTGCAGCTCTACTTCACCGTCGACCAAATCCAGCGGCACCCGGTCGGCTTCGACGAAACTCTCGGAGAATTCGTTCTTGGCGAGGCGGTCGATCTCATTGACGATGTCCATGACTGTGTCACGGTCGAAGTCCTCGAAAGGCTCGGCGCCAAGCATGTTGTCGAGCCTGTTTGCCTCGAAGAGGTTGAACTCGATGTCCCGAAGATTGCTCTTGTAGTGGCTCATACGGTCTCTTCCCTACTTGCCCTCGCAGCCGGTTTCCCAAATGAGGTATCGGCGGGAGGCCCCTCTAACTACATCTTGAATTTTGATTGTACACTCTAATTTGAGTCAACATTCAAATTTCTGGGCATTCCGCTACGCTTCTTGTATGGCTCGCTACCAAGCCGGCATTCGTACCGAGGCCCGCATTCTCGACGCCACTCGCCAACTCCTCGGTGAGGTCGGCCTCGACGGCACAACACTCAAAGCGATATGCGAACGTGCAGAAGTGCGTGTTGGGAGCTTCTACAACCTCTTCGACTCGAAGGAATCTGTCGTGCTGCGGGTAGTCAGTGAAGCGATTGCGGCGGTCGACCCCGACCCCGCACATCTGGGGACTGAAAGCGTCGAAGATCTGGTCGAGGCCTATATCGCATTCATCACCAAGGAGCCGACCGTCGCCAAGATCTACGTGCAGATTGCCGTGTCCGGGGCTCTTACCAACGGTGAGCTGCACCACCGCATCCAGCGCCACCACGAGCAGCGGGTGGCGCGATTCCAGGAGGCGCTGCTGCGTCAATCACCGGTGCTGGGTCAGCAAAGCGCGGCCGAAAAGGCTGAGGTGATCTTGGCAACCCTGAGTGGCCTCGCCTTCAGGGCGGCGTTGGACGACGGTTTCGCCTTCGCGGAGCACGCTCGGACGGTGCTGAACACCACCGCCTAACGACGGCATACGGGATCCGCGGGTCCCGAATCTGGACAGTTGTCCGAGCTCGCTGCATGACCTTGTCTCTCAGCCGATCGACATCGGCTCGATGAAGACAACCTCCCAGGTTCGGGCACCCCCCTACTCCGACAATGCTTCGCAGTAGGTCCCAACGGCGTTCATGTCGGTTTCGATCGCTTTGGCGACCACCCGTCCGATAAGTGGAAGTGACAGCCGGGCCATCAGTGCATGCGGAATGGCGTCCATCTCCATCGAAAGGACCGTCCT
>JAHEJX010000130.1 GCA_024638645.1 Actinomycetes bacterium | reverse complement strand
GCTGATGTCAATCGTACGGGTCACCGGTGGAGTCGATACGCATGCTGATGTGCATGTGGCGGCGGTCGATCACAACGGTGGCGTGTTGGGAATCGAATCGTTCCCCACCAACCAAGCGGGGCATGAGAACCTGATCGGTTGGTTGGCTGGGTTCGGTCCGGTGATCCGAGTGGGGGTGGAAGGCACCGGGTCCTATGGGGTTGGCCTGTCCCGATTCCTCACAACAACCGATATCGACGTGGTGGAGGTGGATCGACCCAACCGTCAAGTGCGCCGCAAGAAAGGGAAGTCTGATCCCACCGACGCAGTAGCCGCGGCCAGGGCTGCCCTATCGGGTGAGACAGCAGTGATCCCGAAGGCACGCAACGGCTCGGTGGAACAGATGCGGGTCCTATTGGTGGCTCGCCGTTCAGCCCGTCAACAGCACATTCAGTCCCTCAACCAACTCCGCCACCTGGTATTGACCGCACCCGAACCAATCCGGGTCAGATTCAAAGACCGATACAAGGCTGGGCTGGTCGCCGAAGCAGCCAATATGAGGCCCCGTAAGGGTTCTGACCCGGTCACCTACACTACCAACATCGTGATCCGGGACCTGGCCCAACGCATCAAAGCCCTCACCAGTGAAATGCGAAACATCGACCGGATACTCACCGCCCTCATCCACAGCACCGCACCGTCATTGCTCGAGCTCCACGGACTCGGACCAGACCCTGCTGCCAGCCTGTTAGTCACCGCCGGCGACAAACCCCCAGCGGCTCCACTCCGAACGAGCCTGGGCGCACCTATGCGGTGCGACTCCCATCCCTACCTCCTCCGACAACGTCACTCGATATCGGCTCAACCGGGGAGGAGACCGCAACGCCAACGCCGCCCTCTACCGCATCGTCCTCACCCGCATGTCGAGTCACGACCAGACCCGCCAATACGTCGCCCGTCAGGTCTACAAACACCTACCAACAGCGGCCTAAGAAACTGGGTGGGGTCTGACCCAATAAACCGGCTGACGCGTCAACCAACGCTGTCCTGATACTGACCTGTCGACCCCACCCAAACCCTTCTCCGCGGAACGTGTGACCTAATAAGAGCCCGCCCACAACCGTGTGGCCCATCCCAGTCCTGTCCACCCAACCCGCACGCACCTTGACATAAGAGATTCAATATGCGCTGTTCACACGTGAGCGAGTTCCCGAGGGTTGCAGTTCAAGCCGAAGACTCAGATCAGCGAAGCGGCGACACGCCGGAAACCTTTGCAGCACAAGGGTTCTCGCACGCCCGGAGAGACTCGAACTCCCAACCTTCTGATCCGTAGTCAGACAAACCCCATGTCATCTGGTGCCACCGAATGTCGTCGAGTCCCACCTAGTTGGGGCATTCGAGCATCCTCGTGTCAACCAGGACCAACCCGTACGAACCAGTACCACCTGGTTCGGTTGCAGATTGGGTTGCAGTTAGGCCATCTCGTGAGTCGTCAACCACCGCGAGGCGATCTCGTCCACCAGCCGATCCGCAATGTCGTTACGCGCTACCAGATGCTCGTGAAGAAGCGGACCGGTGAGCATCGTCGCTTCGAGCTGGCAGTCGAGTGCTGGGTCCAGATCACCTCGCTCTTGCGCCGCCTGCAGTGTGTCAACCACGGGCTGAGTGATCTGTGCGATGAAGCGACGCTGCGCAACCGCGAAGGCGTCGTTGCGCAACGCGTGCGTCGCCAATGCCGCAAACACGGAACGGATGTCGCGAGTCACGAGGCGAGTGCGCAGACGCTGGAGATCGGTCCTCAAGTCGACTTCAAGCGAGCCATGGCTCGAAGCCGGAAGATGAGGGGCTGTCAACGAATCGATCGTCGCCAACAGAAGGCTGGACTGATCTGGCCAGTGACGATAGATGGTGGTGCGAGCTACGTCGGCGTGCTCGGCTACCCGGCTCGTAGTGACCTCCTGCGCCCCACGAGTCAAGAGCACCTCGACGGCCGCATCAAGGATGACCTTGCGGACGCGGCGCGTTCGGGGATTGAGACGAGCCTCATTGGCTCTTGCTTGGCTACTCAACTCACTTCCCACACTTGACGATTAAAGATACAAATTGTAGTTTAACGGACATCTCGTATCGCAACTACCCATGCGGGCAAGAAGTTGAGGAAGAATGACCGTGTACAACTGGCCGGCCGCGATGCGATTCCTCCCTTTCGCAGCCGTTCTCGCTCTGGCCTCGTGTTCCGGATCGGATGCGTCGACCGGCACCGACCCGAAGATGGAAACGACAACTGCGCCTGTCTCTTCTGACGATTCCTTCGTGCTGCCCGAGCGAGAGGGCACGCGCCGCCAAACGACCGGCAACGTTCCCCATATCCAGCTCGATGCGGAGCTGGTGCCGACAGTCGACGCCGAGCTGCGGCGGAGAGCGTACCTGCTCCCAGGCGTCGAAAACCGCGAGTCCGTTCTATCGCTTCCGGGAGCTCGCGGCCTTTGGCTCTCGGACGGAATCGAGCTTGTGCGGCCCGACGTCATGGCAGGGAACCGCGAGTTCGCTCACATTCACCCCGATGGCAGCCTCCACGTTTGGCTTCCGGTGGACAGAGCCCTCGAGGTCGATCGGACGAAGTGGGGTGAACTGCACCCATGGGTAGACCGGAACGGGTTCTGGGACGGTGTAGCCATGGTCTATACGCCAGAGACGCTTGCCGAGGTCGAAATCACGATCCGCCTGTTGGTGGACTCGTACAACTTCATCACCGGAGCGAATCTCGATCCGGCCGAGATGTCTTGAGGTGCCTCCTTCGGGCGCCCTCAACCAATTCACAAGGACGCAACTAAAAGGATGCATCGTGACCGAACAGGATCCCATAGCCAGCTTCCATGAGAAGACCATCAGCTACACCTACGACAACGGCTGGTCATTCACCAACACGTTCGACCGCCACACCCGCATCTCCGAGGTCCCTGGTCGCGGTGTCTTGCGCGAACAGATCGAGATGGCCGAGCTTCGCCCCAACCTGTACTTCGCGTCTTGGATCGACGACGAGATGGGTCTCCTCGCTCAGATCATCGATCTCGAGTCCGGAACCATCCTCGCCGCGATCCCTGCCGACGACAACAGCACTCGGATCCTCAGAGGCAGACTCACTGACATCGAGAACTGACACCCGATAGGAGCACACGATATGAACACAGAAAGCCAGGCATCAACCCCGCCCTATATGTGCCTACATGTGCGTTTCGCCTCCAGTCCGCGGGTACCGCCCGATGGACAATCTGGCCATCGGATGCCCGATTCATTGAGGATGCATCGATGAAGACGGTTCGGTTGAGTTTGCCCAAGAGCTTGGAAGGAGCCACATGACATTGCGAGCCGTTGCCCACCTGCGGGCGCAGGAGGGAAAAGGAGCCGCACTCGGTGAAGCGCTTAAGGGTCTGATCGAGCCGACCCGAGCCGAGCCCGGCAACGTCAGTTACGAGCTTCTCGCGAGTCTCGACGACGAAAGGGATTACACCTTTGTCGAGGAGTACCGGGACGGCGATGCGCTCGACGCCCATATGAATACGCCGCACGTTCGGGCAGCCATGGCGGCTATACCTGAGTTGGTGGACGGGGGTCTAGACCTGCGAACATATCGGCTGATCGACTGAGGGTTGGCGCCAACATCACAAGCAGACACTGACACACATAGGTACTGGTTGGTCGGGAACCGGATGGGAACCGGTCAGTAATCCTCTGTGATCGGATTCGTCGATACACAGGACGGCAAAGCCCGCACAACCGGCATCCAAGCACCCTCCAGCTCGTTGACCCAACGATGCCTGCCGCTGATCTTGAACCACCCTTCGACAGTGAAAGTGACGACACGTTCATACGTCCTTGTCAATCTCGTGTTGCCAGGGTCCATACCGCTGCATCGCCAGCGAGCGACCCGCGCCTGTCTGATCCGACTGCAACCAGACCGGACCCATTTGCGGTCACGCTCTTCATCATCTGATCGCCCTCCCCGCCAAGAGCAGTCTCGTCATGGGGCAGCTGAGACCAGGTGATCCCATCTGGAGAGGTCCACACGAGCGCAGATCCGTGGGTGTCGCCATCTCGTGATCCAACGGCGACCAGGCCGGAATCCGTTGCCGTCACATCGTTGATCGCGTAGGGACCTATCGAGCCGAATACCCTTTCGTCGTGAGGGACCCGCGACCACGTAATCCCATCAACAGAAGTCCACACCGCCGCGACCGCACCGCAGTGTTGTTCATATTCATGCCGGTCCGATCCCACCGCCACCAGACCCGGGCCCCCTGCGGTCACACTTGATATCGTCCGATCCCCGTCGCAAAAGGTCGCTCCTCCGAAGACGGTCTCGTCGTGCGCTATCCGAGACCACGTAATCCCATCAACAGAAGTCCACACCGCCGCATGCAAGCCGTCCGATCCCACCGCGACCAGACCGGGACCACCCTGGGTCACGCTGTTCATCGTGGCAGGGTTGCGTAACCCCTCCGCAGCACCAAAAACGGTCTCGTCGTGCGCCACTCGGGACCACGTAATCCCATCAGCAGAGGTCCACGCCGCCGCGCCCATACCGTCTGATCCCACCGCAACCAGGCTCGGACCGCCTGCTGTCACGCTATTCATGACTCCCTTGAAGACAACATCGTCTCCCGGGACGCGGGACCAGACGAGTCCGTCGGGAGAGGCCCACACTGCCGCACTCTCGTCGGCGCCCGACCTCGCCCATCCGACTGCCACCAGACCCGGGCCTCCAACCGTCACGCTGGAGGGGCCGCCAGAACCCAAGTGGGTTCGGGTCCAGGTGATCCCATCGGTGGAGGTCCATACCGCACCTCCCCCTGTGTCGGGCGGGCCTTCGGTTCCGACTGCCACCAAACCAGGGCCTCCGACAGTCACACTCGACATCTCGGCTTCGCCGAAGACGGCTTCGTCATGGGGGATCCGGGACCAGACAGACGAAGAAGCCAGATCGGGCCGAGCCGTCGTTGCAGTCACGGACCCCGCACCGTCATCGGGCGACGACGCCAGTAGCGAGATGCCACCAACAGCGACCACGACCGCTGCAAATGCGACCGCGATCGCAGGCAACGGGGACCGACGTTGTCGAGGAACTGTCGCGATGGCGGCCTGCATCGCTAGCTGATGGAGCTCCATGGGTTCAGGAGCCTCCGCAATCATCGATCCAAGTGCGGACCTGATCTCTTCGTCCAAGCGGTCGGTCATAACAGCGCCTTCCTCAAGTGGTCTCTGGCTCTGGCGAGATGTCGACGAACAGATCCTGCGGAGATCCCCAGGTAGTCGGCGACCATCTGATCGGTCATGTCTTCCCAATAGGTGAGGTAGACGACTGCCCGTTGACGCACGCTCAGCCGCTCGACCGCCCGCTGCACCTCAGGGCGAATCTCCGGGAGATAGACCAAGACCGGCTGGCTCATGCGGGCCTCCCGCTTTCGCCTTCGCGACTCGCTCCGATACAGATTCCGGGCCTCGTTGGCGACCGCCTGATAGAGGTAGCTGCGATGGTTCTCGACCTCACACCAGACCGGACTCCCCAAGGATCTGAGAACCGCAGACGACACCACGTCCTGCGCATCGCCAGCTCCCACAAGAACCGTCGCGAACTGAACTAAGGCAACCGCATGTTCACCGTAGACCTCAGCGTCAGATCGTTTTTTGGAGTCAATCGCCAAAGCTGCTCCGTCGTCGTCCACCCATTAGACACCACCGCACAGCACTCTGACTGACACCCAATTCCCACCCGCACATACCCGGCCATATGCGCTGTCAACACGCAACGGAGCTCCGGAGGGTTGCAGTTCAAGGCGAAGGCTCTGAGCAACGAAGCGGCAATACGACGGAAACCCTTACAGCACAAGGACTAGCAGCACGCCCGGAGAGACTCGAACTCCCAACCTTCTGATCCGTAGTCAGACGCTCTATCCAATTGAGCTACGGGCGCTGGACTCGATAAAGGTAGCCGACCTCAAACCACACCGAAAGCAAGAGCCGGAAAGGCCGCGCTCGGCCGGGATTCGTTTCTACTCTCCCGCTCAGCGACTCACAGGAGCGGCGATTCATGCTGACGAAGCGTTTCTTCAAGACCAAAGACGAAGTCGAGGTCACGTTTGCGGTCGACCGGGCCGACGTCGACTCGGTTGACTGGCTCTCCGAGGCCAACGGGTGGGATCCCGTGCCGATGAAGCGAGCAGCTCGCGGCAAAGGCGCGTTCAAACTCAAGGTGCGTCTGCCGAAGGACGCCGCCGTCCAGTTTCGCTACCTTCTCGACGGCCACTGGGAGAACGATGAAGCCGCCGACGCCTATTGGCCGAATGAGCACGGCTCGGACAACTCGGTCGTATTGACCAGCGCCTGAACACAGAGTGGATGCCGCCGCCCTTCTTGCGGAGGCATTCAAAACGCTTGAAGGCAACACCCACCGCATCGACGACGACCACGTTTCCCATCTCGCCGGGCGGCGGCAAACCTGGTCGACGGCCGGATGGAACACACGAGATTCGGGACCAAGCCCGACGACGCAAACCTCGGCTTCGGGCACACTCCGGAGCAGGTCGCCGGCATTTTCCCGATCAGCCCTCGAGCCTCATCGAGTACCACCACGCCGTTCACACAGCAACGCTGGAGGTCGGAACCGTCGCTGCCGACGAGCTGGCCCCCATCGTCGACTACCGCTGAGATCCTCGGTATCGGCCAACTGCCGGCGCGGCCTCATCGAGCGCGGAGCAGGGCTCAGTAATTAGCCGGCGCTGGAGCGGAGAGGGAGGGATTTGAACCCTCGAGGGAGCTTATAACCCCCTACTCGCTTAGCAGGCGAGCGCCTTCGACCGCTCGGCCACCTCTCCTCCTGCGGGTCACCCCACAGACCGGGAAGGGTACCAGCGGTCGGTCCAGTGGCATTCCCGAGTGTGTTCAGTTTTGAGAAACGTCGTGTCAGGGCCCGGCCTGTCGATAATTGCGTCATGGGATATATCGACCGCCCGCCGACAGACCGTCGAAGCGGCAGCGATCGCCGCAAGAGCGACCGTCGCGACCGGCAGCGCCGTGAGCGCTACAGGTGGGAGGACGACGATCAGCGCAGTGGGGAGGACAGGCGGTCCGGTGACGAGCGCCGCAGCTGGGAGGACCGACGAAGCCCAGGAGAGGAGGACGGCACCGAAGGCGACGACGGACCGACCGCATGACGAGATTTCTCGGATTCCCTTCGCAGACCCGGCCGTGGGGCCGGGTTCCTGTCACACCCCGCTGATACGTTGCGGGGTATGGAGCTACGGGTTCATGGAGTAGCGGATCGGCCGGATGCGAAGCGTCTCGCCAGGGTGCATGCCCGCCTGAATGGCGTGTTCTGCGACCTGTTTGAGCTGCTCCGGGAGGTCGACACCGAAGAGGCGGTAGCGGCCAACGCGATGACCGATGCCGTGTCCTGGTTGCACTTCGATCTTGGGATTGCTCCGAGCACGGCTCGGGCGTGGGTGCGTACCGCGCATCGCCTCGTCGACCTAGCCTCTCATTGCCGGGGCGTTTCGGTCCGGAGCGGTGTCGTTGGATGAGGTACTGATCTTGTGCCGCCACGCCACCGTGGAGAATGAAGCTGCCTTTTTGGGGTTGACGCGGGAAGTGCCCGTGGAAGAACTCGCCGCCACCATCCGGGAGGTGTTCGACACTCCAAAACGGGACAAGCCGAAGCCTTCTACTCCCGTGCTGGCATCGTGGTGGGACGAGGACGTGTTCCATCTGCGGGGGTCGATTCCCGGTGCCGACGGGGTGCTGGTGGACACCACCCTCCTACGCCTGGCGGCTAAGGCCGCCACTGATCCCGGGTCGGGGTTGTTCCGGGACCCGACCGAACGAGCCGGGGAAGCCCTCGTGCAGCTCGCGTCTGAGGCCACCGCCGAGGAGCGGGATCACGACCGGGCCACCGTCGTGGTTCACGTCGGACTGGACCAACTATCTGACCCCGACGCGGTAGTCAATCTCGGT
>JAHEJX010000041.1:16736-30886 GCA_024638645.1 Actinomycetes bacterium | reverse complement strand
ATCCCCCGCCCGAGGGTGGAAGGTCGCCGGGTCAGCATCGGGATCCATCGGCGTTGAAGGCCGGGTCCTACGCGGCGGGACGATGTGAACCGGGTCAGGTCCGGAAGGAAGCAGCCCTAAGCAGGTCAGTCCCGGGTGCCGTAGGGCAACCTGGTTGGAGTCGATGCCCCGAATAGCGCCAGCGACGTTCCGTTCGAAGGCGGGGGGCACGGCGAACCCGCCGAAGGCGAGTTCGATCGAGATTTGCTTCCCAAACTCGGCGTCCGCAGGGCAATCAATGGCACCACCCGATTTGCCTTCGGGTGCGGTCTGGATACGGGGGAATCTCTCGAGCTACCTAACCGGCACTAGGTGCACCGGCACCATTGCCGACCGGATGACCCGATCTGCCGTCGACCCAAGCAGCCAACGGGCTGCGCCGCTGCGCCCGTGGGTGCACATCACGATCATTTCGGCTCCACGCGACTCGGCAGTATCTGCAACTGCAGCGGCCGGATCGGCTGCGTCCACGACCAAAGTGTCGATCTCGACACCCCGGCCGTCGAGTTCCTCGGCCAGCTGACCCAGATACGACTCGAGAGCTCTTTCGGCGGTAACCCGCTCCGAATCCATCATGGGTTGCACCGCGTTCTTGACAACCACATCGGCGACGGCGAGCAGCAAGATCGAGTAGTCAAGCGCTTCGGCGAGCTGCATGGCCGGCTCAATGGCCTCAGCGGCCGCCTCGGACGTATCGAGTGGAACGAGGACGAGGTTCATTGGCAAGCTCCCGAATGCATACGACTATCGCGCTCTCAGCCTAAGGGATCACAGCTTGATAATGCGGTGATCGGCCCTTGTGCTTCTGGCAACACCGTCCGAGCGGGATGGAGTCAGCCGACTTCTTCGACGATGCAGAACTCATTGCCCTCGGGATCCTCAAAGACCACAAACCGATCGTCCGGGTTATCGAAGCGGGCCGTTGCCACGGCTCCCATTGCAATGGCTCTCGCCACGTTGGCCTCGAGATCAGCAGTGTGGATGTCTGGATGACAGCGGTTCTTGGCGACCTTGCCCTCAGACACGGAAAGAAAGAGCATCGAAGTTTCGCCGGGGCTCACCGCCTTCCATGATCTCCCGGGATCGCTCGGCTGGAAATCCCAAACGAGGAGCGCAGCCCACCAGCTCGCCTGGGCCTCGGGATCGCCGGCATCAAAGTCAGGTAGCGGAAGTCCTTGTCACTCCTTCTCGAGAACAACGCCGTAGACGAAGCCGAGCGGGCCCATGCGCCACAGGTCCACTTGACGGAGCGGCGTGTCGGCATACATCACCTCGGGCGGTGGCAACTTGTCAAGGCTCCTATTCAGGTATACGTATTCATCGCGCGCGCCCGCCAAGGCGCCAACAGCAGGCAAGACCACTCGCGAGCCGAGCCGGTGAAGCCGCGCTGCAGCTGGCGCCTTCGGCCTCCCCAGATCCACGATTGCCGCCCTCCCGCCCGGTCGCAGAATGCGGTGCACCTCGGCGAGTGTGGAATCGAGCGAATCGAGATTGCGGACCACATAGGCCGAGAACACCGCGTCGAAGGCGCCATCGACAAAAGGCAACCGCTCGCCGATGGCGACAACTCGGCGGGGCTCACTGTTGAGCGACAGCATCTCGGATGAAGGATCAAGCGCTACCACGTCGAACCGAGCAAAAATCTCGTTAGCGGCACCGGTCCCCCCACCGAGGTCGAGCAAAGTGCCGCTCGGTAGGTGATTCACCGCCCGCTGTCGCCATTTCTGATCCTGGCCGAATGACAGGATGCGGTTGATGCGGTCGTACTTGTCCGCGATGTCGGCGAACACCTTGCCGTTGGACACTTGGCTCCTAGACAGGTGCGTCGATGCGATCGAAGTTCAGGTACTTGTGCAGAACCTCGGGAACCGCGATCGAGCCGTCCGCCTCCTGGTAGTTCTCGACGAGGGCGATCAGCCAGCGGCCCACTGCAACTGCGGTGCCGTTGAGTGTGTGGACGAATTCGTTGCCATTGTCGCCCTTGAATCGGATCCGCAAACGGCGCGACTGGTAGTCGGTGGTGTTCGACGTGGAGGTGATCTCCCGGTACCGGCCTTGGCCGGGGAACCAAGCCTCGATGTCGTACTTCTTGGCAGCAGACGACCCCAGGTCGCCGGCGGCGACGTTCACCACGCGATATGGAATACCAAGACCTTGAACCAACTCCTCTTCCCGGGCCAGCAGGAAATCGTGGGTGGCAGGCGACTCTTCTGGCAGGCAGAAAGTGAACATCTCGACCTTGTCGAACTGATGCACTCGGAAGATGCCACGTGTGTCCTTGCCGTATGTCCCGGACTCACGGCGGAAGCATGTCGAAAAGCCCACGTAGCGCAGCGGGAGGTTTGCCGCGTCGAGAATCTCGTCGCTGTGCATCGCGGCCAGCGTCACTTCCGAAGTTCCCACCAGATAGAGATCATCGTCGGGCAGGCTGTATACCTGCTCTGCGTCTCCCGGGAAGAAGCCGGTCCCGTACAGGGCGTGATCGCGCACAAGGACCGGCGTCACCACCGGCGTGAAGTCGTACTGCTCGAGAGTGTCCAAGGCGTACTGCACGAGGGCGAACTCGAGCCTCACGAGCGGTCCGAGTAGATAGCCGAACCGGGAGCCCGAAACCTTGGCCGCTCGCTCGATGTCGAGGAATCCATGCATCTCGCCCAGTTCGACGTGGTCGCGAGACGCCACGGCCGGATCGGGCTGGTCGCCCCAGCGCGAGATCTCGACGGCATCCTCCTCTGCGACGCCGTCTGCCGCCGTGGGATCGACGAGATTGGGGATGGTCACCCACTGCGCCTCAAAAAGTGCATCGAGGTCGTCCGCCTCGGCGAGCGCCTTCTTGTAGGCCTCTGCGAGCTCACCGGCGCGAGCGATTGCGGCGGACTTCTCGTCGCCGGCGAGTTTGGCGATAGCCTTGCCGGCCTCCTTCTGCTCCGCACGCAACCCCTCTGCCGTGGCGCGGGCCTCGCGACGGTTGCGGTCGACTTCGGCAAGTGCAACCACGTCGAAGGAGATTTCGCGGCGCGCCAGCGAGGCCGCTAATACCTCGGGTGAGTTGCGCAGGATGGATACGTCGATCATGGCCGAAGTTTAGTGAGCCATTGCGCGCTGAATGGCCGCACCTTCCTCCGGCGAGAGCCGCTCGCTCCCTGCGCCGGACCGGACCTCCTTGGTGAAGAACAGAGTTTCGTTGCGGCCGACCAAGAGGCTGATGACGAGGCCGTCTCCGTTCGAATCGAGCAACGCAATCGAACGACTGAGTTTGCCGCCGATGTCCCCGAACGCGTCGTAGGTGACCACACCCGTGTAGCTGATCGCCAACGGCAAGCGCTGCTCGACGCTCTCGAGACGTGGCGCAATGTTGGCCACCTCGGCCTCGACCTTGCCCAGATCGTTATCGATCGAGCGCATCAGATCGATGACGTTGCCGTCCTTTGGCACCGCGGCGAGCCGACGCCGCAGCGCAGCAACCTGAAGTGCAAGGCCCAACGCGACGACTAGCGCTAGAGCGGCGATGATGGCTGCGACTGTGGCGGCGGTCATTACTCCTGGTTCCTGAAGAACGAGAGGTTGAATGTGTTGTTGAACGGGTCCGCATCCTCGGTGATCGAGACCGTCACTTGCAAGTCGTAGAGCTCCCCCGGAAGGAGCGTCAAGTCGGAGAACTCGATCGTGGTTGCCTGGCCCGGATCGAGGCTCAGCACCAGCTGCTCCCTGGTCACGGCGGGGTCGGTTCCCGAGCTGAGTTCGAGGCTCAGGGTCACTGAGATCCCCTCTTCGCGAAGGTTGCCCTCATTGGTGATGACCGCAAGCACTGAGTACGACTCGGCGGAGGGCACTACGGGCCGCCCGTTCTGCTCCCCCAAAGGCATCGGATCCGTTCGTGCCGTGATCGAGACGTCATGCCTACCGTCGAGTCTGATCGTGTTGCGCAGCCGTTGCGCAATGGTCGGGCCGTCGAACAGATTCTCTGTACCTACGGCAACAAAGTCGACCTCCGGAATCGGTTCGTCGGCTAGGTCGCCTTCCAACTCGAGGCGGGCCGCGAGGAAGCCGTCGTACGCAAGGTCGCCGACCCGCAGCAGCTCGAAGACGGTGGTGAGAGCCGCTTCTCCGGACAATCCCTCTTCGTCGACATCGAGGATCAGCAGAACTGCATCGTCCAATGTGGTTATGGCTGTCTGCCACGACGTCAGCGCCACGGTGAGAAATCCGTTGGCCTTGGCTACGGCGGGTGGGATTTCCTGTTCAGACAAGGCAACAACATCGTTGGAGATTCGAGCGCCGAGCGAGTCGATTTGGTTCAGCAGGTCCTGGCGTTCCAGGTCACCGAGGTCGGCGAACATCTGGCGCAGCGACTGCGCCAGGCCGGATTCGTTCTCCGCAATCTGGATGGCGAGCCCCAGATACTCCGTGGTGCGTCGCTCCTCGGTGCGATAGCGCACTGCGAGAGCGAACAACCCGATGATCACTCCGATCAGAACGAGGACGAACATCCGACGCCTGCGGCGCCGAATGTCGTACGTGCTGCGCGTCGGCGCCAGAGACGATCCAAAGGACATAGCCGGGGAATGCTACCGGCGGGTCGCGAATGGCGACATTGCGGCGACGATCGCGGAGACCACCAGCCGTATGATCGACGCCATGGACACCAAAAAAGTGCTGACCGACGCATTTGGGCGGATCAAAGAGTGGGTGCATGGTGCAGTTGCCGAGCTGCCCGCCACCGCCATCAATTACCAGCCAGACGATCGTTCGAACTCGATCGGTTGGCTCTTGTGGCACCTCGCCCGAGTGCAGGACGACCACGTGGCGCACCTCGCCGGCCGTCCTCAAGCCTACGTCGGCGACGGGTGGGCCGACCGGCTTGGCACCAACCCTGACGACGCAGACCACGGCTACGGGCACACGCCGGCTCAGGTCGCGGCCGTTCGATTCGATACCGCAGACGATCTGCTCGCCTACTTCGACGCCGTCCATGAGCGGACAATCGAGTACATCCAATCGCTCACACCCGAAGAGCTCGATCGTGTCGTGGACACACGCTGGGACCCTCCGGTCACCGCGGGCGTTCGTCTGGTCAGTGTGATGGATGACTGCATGAACCACACGGGGCAGGCTCATTACGTGCGAGGGCTGTGGGAGCGCTCGCAGAACTGAACAGGTTGCGCCAGGACGTCTTGGGCGACGACCTTCGAAATATCATCTTTCACATAGGCGGCGAAGGTCGGATTCGAATCGACCTATCACGGCCAAGCGACGAGCGCTTTGGAGAGTGCCCAGCTGCGGCCCCGCTCCCACTCCTCGGCATCAACTTCGAGAACGGTCTGGTGGAACCAGTTCCGCGATCCTCACAAGCCCTAGCGCCTCCTTGGCTACCTGCCTGGTCGCCCCTCGATACGAAGCATCTAACAACATCCCTTCGCCGAACCGGCAGATCGTATGGTCCGTGCCGTCGTGGCTAGCCAGCCTCAGTAGCAGCGCTTCCCTCTGCTGGAACTGTGATGCATAGCTATCTGGCCGGCGCTCCCCAGTCGGAGCACTGGTACCATCGCAGCTCCAAATCCGGGCGAGTGGCGGAATTGGCAGACGCGCAGGATTCAGGTTCCTGTGAGGTAACACTCGTGAGGGTTCAAGTCCCTCCTCGCCCACCCAGGCCACCTACTGGGCTTGCTCCCTCTTGAGCTTGCGCCAGCCTCCGGCGCGATTGTTGGCGATGATCTGCCGGAACATGTCTGCCAGGGCGTTCTCGTTCAGGGTCTCTCCTTTGCGTATCGCAACCGTTCGTGCCGTCTTGTTGTCGTGGCCTCCCGTGATAATTCCATCCGGATCGGGGACCATGGCTCCGTCGTAGAGAAAGACGTTGACATGGGTCTTTGCGGCCAGAAGTGCGCAGATGTTCCCTTGAAGTACGAAGTAGGGCTGGACCCTTCGCTTGATTGTCTCTTCGACTTCTGGATCGACGCTGTGCACCAAATGTCGAACCTGGTGACATATCTCTTGCTGCCAGCCCGGGAGGGCGTCGATGTATAGCTCCACTCGCGGGTCTTTGGTCCAGGTCACAGAGGGAGGCTAACCAGCTGCTTTGAGTCTCTCCGATGCTCCCGCGCAATGGACGCAATCGTTGCGATGCCGTCCCAGTCCGAAGCCAGGGTTACAAAACTGTGTTGTTTCGCCCACCCATCTGAGCGGCGCCTTCCCGCCGTGATCTCTCCGCACCCGGAAGAAATGCATTCCATCCGCCGTTGGACGCTGGAGCTTCCTGGCCTACGGGCAGGGACGGAAGAACGGCCGCTAGAAGCGGGGGCTCTCCGGGACCGCCGATCTCACCGCGACACCCCACAGGTGCAGACCCCAAGCGATGGACCACAGCTGAATGGGCCACCTGACCCACCAGGCACCGTCGGGCCCGCGCGTCGAGGAGTTGAGGAGAAACAGCACCAGGATGGCCAATGCGAACACCGCCAGGTGAAGCACGAGTCCGCTCCTCAAGCTGTTTCCGTGACGCGGCGATTCCCCATCACTGGCGGGAAGCTGTTGATCTCTTGTATACGACATCCAGTCGCTCCTGGGGAACCGGTTGAATTGCGTCGGGTCGCCTCTCCTAGAACCTTCGGCACGAGGACGAAGAAGATGAGCAACATGTTTCTGCCTGGAGGGGAACATCACGGACCCGCCGAGCCCGCAATGTGAGACCCCTCGTACAATCCCCACCATGAAGCTTGCTCGTGAACTTGAGCGTCGCCTCGAGCGACTCGTCGAGGGCGTGTCTGGTGCCATCTTCAGGGGCCGGGTACACCCTGTTGACCTAGGCACGCGGATCCTGCGCGAGGCGGACCTCAATATGACGGAGACCGCCGCCGGCCCGACCGTGCCCAACGAGTTTCACATCGGACTCAACCCCCAGGACTTGGAACAGGCAGGCGCGCCCGATCGCCTCCGATCGGAACTCGAGTACACCATTCACTCGACGGCAGCTGATCGAGGATGGCGCATCGAAGGTCCGGCCACGGTCGTCATCAGCTCCGACCCGGCCATCAAGCCGAAGCACCTCAAGATCCTCGGTCAGACCGCCCCCGGCGAGCAGCAACCATGGGGCCAGCTGATCGGTGGGAGCGGCCGCCACGCCAACATCAACCACAATCGAGTTCTCATCGGGCGGTCCGACGAATGCGACATCACCCTCCCCGAGCCCGAGGTGTCGCGCCGCCATGCGATCATTCATAGAGAGCAGGGCCGCACCTGGATCACCGATCTCGGGTCGGCCAACGGAACTACTGTCGATGGCACCGTCGTTAGTTCCACGATGCCATTGCGACCGGGCGCCCGATTGATGCTCGGACCTGTCAGTTTCATGTTTCGATTGGTTGAGCAATGAACAAGAGAGTCGAGGAGGAGAGCTGATGCCCGCGCTGTTCCTCAACCTGCTCAAGCTGATCTTTCTGGCGCTGATATATCTCTTCCTGTGGCAAGTGGCCCGCTCCATAGGCCGTCACGTCGGCGCCCCCCAGGCAGGTCGATCCAGCAAACGAGCCGGTGAGATGGTCGTCGTTCGCTCGGATTCGATCGCAGGCCAGCGGTTCTCGATCGGGGCGCCCGCTGTGATGGGTCGTAGCGAGGAGGCTGACATCGTCATCGACGATCCTTATGCGTCGGATTTCCATGTCAGGGTCGGGGTGCAGGACGGTGCGGTGCTGGCGAGCGACCTCGGCAGTACCAACGGCACATACGTGAACGGACGTCGGGTCACGGTGCCAACCCCGCTCATCAAGGGCGACTCAATCCAGATCGGCAAGACAATCTTGGAAGTCCGATGAACTACACGATCGCTACAGCAAGTCACGTTGGACGAATTCGCACCAACAACGAAGACATGGTCTATCCGGCCGAGGATGGCAGCTCGCAGGGACCGGTGATCGTTGCTGTCGCCGACGGCATGGGAGGCCATGCTGCCGGCGAAGTCGCCAGTGCGCTCGCAATTGAGGGGGCCACCGGCCCGGAGGAGGGGTCTGCGGTCGCTCGCGTCCAAGCTGCCAATGAAGCCGTTCTGGCGGCAGCCGTAGCCGATCCCTCGCTCGTTGGGATGGGCACAACCCTGACCCTTGCCGTCTTCTGGCCGGACGGTCGGCTCGAGATCGGCCATGTGGGCGACAGTCGCGCCTATCTCTGGCGCAACGAGAGGCTCACCCAGCTCACCATCGATCACACCTTCGTTCGTGAGCTCATCGCTCAAGGCCGCTTGGCGCCCGAAGACGCTGAAACACACCCGCGGCGCCACATGCTCACCCGCACGATCGGGATGGGAGACGTGCGCGCCGACACCCTCGACATTCACCTGCTGCCGGGAGACCGGGTGATGTTGTGTTCGGACGGACTCACCAACATGGTTGAGGACGACGCCATCGCGCGCATCCTCGCCCACACTCCGGTGCCGTCGGACGCCGTGTGGTCGTTGGTTGAAGCCGCCAACACGGCCGGCGGCCACGACAACACCACCGTGGCGGTGGTGGACATCACCGAATGACCCGATCTGCCGAGGCGGCGCTGCTCGTAACGGCGAGCGTCGTGGCCGCCTTCGGCACTGCGCTCATCGGTTTCACTCGCGGTGTCGGGCTGGACGCGCAGGTGGCGCT
Source organism: Actinomycetes bacterium (assembly GCA_024638645.1). Taxonomy (GTDB): domain Bacteria; phylum Actinomycetota; class Acidimicrobiia; order Spongiisociales; family UBA5794; genus JAHEJX01. Next base: position 22,220 of record JAHEJX010000041.1, on the reverse strand, counting down.
CACCTTCATCGTCTTTGTGAGCTCATTTGGCTCGGTGCACCTCGCCCTGCGCCGCTGGGCACCTTCGGCGAATCCCTACCTGTTCCCACTCGCCGCCTTCCTGACGGCGGTCGGAATCACAGAGGTGTACCGAATCAATCCATCGCTCGGTGGCGTGCAACGGTGGTCGTTGCTGCTCGCCGGCCTGACCGCCAGCGCAGTGCTATTTCTTCTGCGGGGCGACGGTGTCGCGGCCCTGCGGCGTTATCGCTTTCTCTTTCTCACGGCCGGCGTCGCCCTGCTGCTGCTGCCGCTGCTCCCAGACACATGGCCGATCCACGGTATCGAGGCGAACGGGTCGCGGCTGTGGGTGGGAATGGATATCCCGGGCGGCCGCGAGCTCAGCTTCCAACCAGGCGAGCTCGCCAAGATCGCACTGGCCGTCTTCCTTGCCTCGTACCTTGCCGACCACCACCTCGCCATGGGGACGACGCGCCGCAAGATCGGCAGGCTCGATGTACCACCACTCGGCCAGTTCGGCCCCATCCTTCTCGCCGCAGGCGCCGCGTTTGCGGTGCTGGTGTACCAGCGCGACCTCGGTGCTTCGCTGCTCGTCTTCGCCCTGTTTGTCGGAGCCATCTACCTGGCAACTGGGAAGTTGGCGTACCTCGTTGTGGGAGGCGGGCTCGTCGCCATCGGCGGAATCGTGTCCTATCAGATGTTCGACCATGTGCAGCGGAGAGTCTCGGCCTGGCTAGATCCCTTTGCCGACTTCTCCGATACGGGATACCAGGTAGCGCAGGGCCTGTTTGCGCTCGGGAGCGGCTCGCTCACCGGCAGCGGAGTCGGCCTGGGGCGTCCCGATCTGATACCGGCAGCCGCCACCGACTTCATCTTCGCCGCCGTAGCGGAGGAGATGGGCCTTGCCGGCGCCATTGCGGTAATCGCCGCATACGCACTACTGGTCGCTGCCGGGTTCGGCATTGCACTCCACACTCGCGATCTGTTCCGCAAGTTCTTAGCTGCCTCACTGACTTTGGTGTTTGCCGTGCAGTCGCTGCTGATCATGGCCGGAGTGCTGCGGCTCTTCCCGATCACAGGAATCACTTTGCCGTTCATGTCCTACGGAGGGACTTCGCTGCTTGCGAACATGACCTTGCTTGCCCTGCTGGCTCGTATTTCCCATGGGGCGCGTACGTGAACGGTCCGATCCGGCATCTCGCCGCTGCCGTGTTTGCTGCATTCGCCGTGCTGGTGGGCGCCGTCACATTCCTCCAGGTGATTCAGGGACCGACATATCGAGACGATGCTCGCAACCTTCGAGTGCTCACCGGCCGAGCCGGGGCAGAGCGTGGCACGATCATCACAACGGATGGCACTCTCGTGGCGAGCTCGGCAGCCGACCCAAACGATCCTCAGCAGTTCACTCGCAGCTACCCGGAGGGTTCGGCCTATTCGCACGTGGTCGGATACGCCTCCATCATCTTCGGCAGCACCGGGTTGGAGAATTCGCAGTCGGCCGCTTTGGTCTCCGATCGCGACGCCACGATTTCGGGAGTGATCAACGCCATCCTGGGTGGCGACCTCCGCCCCAAGGGCCTCCGCTTGACGCTTCTCGACAATGTGCAGCAGGCGGCACTGGATGCTCTGGGTGATCAACGAGGCGCGGTGGTTGCAATCGACCCGAGTACGGGAGCCGTCCTGGCAATGGTTTCAACACCAACCTTCGCGCCCGAGTCGTTGCTCGGCGTCAATGCGGGGCCAGCAGGCAACGCGCTTGAAGCCGACGAGTCCGAGCCGCTGCGCAACCGCGCCATCGATGCGACATACCCACCAGGGTCCACATTCAAGATCGTCACTGCGGCGGCAGCGCTGGAAGCCGGCCTCGCAGGCGGTGGCACCACCTTCCCCGACGATGAGGAGCTCGAGCTCCCGGGATCTTCGGCCACTATCCGCAACTACTCGGGCGAGGTGTGCGCCAACGGTGAGATGGTGACGCTGACCCAAGCCTTTGTCAGCTCATGCAACACGACGTTCGGAGCGCTCGGGATGCTCGTCGGCGCAGAACGTCTCGTCGACACAGCAGAGGCCTTTGGGTTCAATCAGCCCATCCCCTTCGACCTCACGGCGCTCGCCTCTGTCATTCCCAACGCAAGTACGTTTGTCAACGATTTGCCGGGAGTCGCGCAGAGCGCCATCGGTCAACGCGATGTGCAGGCAACACCTCTGCAGATGGCGCTCGTGGGAGCGGCCATAGCCAACGGGGGCGAGATCATGGAGCCGTACCTCGTGAGCCAGGTGTTCAACTCCGAAGGCAGGGTTGAGTCAGAGGCCGAACCAGTTGTCTGGCGGCGGGCAGTCTCGCCGGCGACGGCTGCGGCCCTCGAAGACTTGATGCAGAAGGCCGTTGCCGCAGGTACCGGTTTCGGCGCCCAGATAGAAGGGGTCACCATCGGCGGTAAGACCGGCACAGCGGAGATTCCCGATGAGGCGCCGGATGTCTGGTTTATCGGCTACGGACCGATCGGGGCAGCCGATGACACCCCCCAGATCGTCGTCGCCGTCGTGGTCGAGGATGGCGGATCGCTCGGCATTGATGGCACAGGCGGCAGCGTTGCTGCCCCAATCGCCAGGGCGGTGCTGGAGGCTTTCCTCGCCGGGCCCGGCTAGCCCGTCTGGCGTAGATCGCGGCGGTCGAACAACACAACCGCGATCCCCACCAACCCCACAAACAGCCCAAGTAAGACACCGCCGTGCAGCCAATTCATCCCATTGAGCAGCGGATCGCTACTCAGGTAGTAGTGCACAGGAGTCCAGTTCGTGAGCCACTCGAGTCCGGCGGCAAACCCAAGGAACCCGTTGGCGATGAAGAAAACGAGCGCTGCGCCGATCGTTGCGTACACCGCAGCCCTGACTTTGCCGACACCGGCGCTGACGGCAAGCGCCAGCGCACCAAACACGAGTCCGAGCAGCATAGAAAGAAGGACCGTTGCCGCAATGTTGACGACGTTCATACCGAGGCCGCCGAAGACCGACCCCAGAACGACTCCGGCGAATAGCGCCACCGCCACAACAAGCGCATGAACGACCATGGCGAGAGTCTTCTCGAGCACAACCGTGGAGCGCTTGACGGGGTTGGCCAAGAGCAGACCCATTGTGCGCTTTGCCTCTTCTCCAGCAAGGGCGCGCGATCCAATGAGCACCGTCACCACCATGAATGCGATAGGCGCCATTAGGCCGAACGTCTCGATTTGGTAGAAGCCCTCAGGTGTAGACATGTCGCCGCCACCAAAGAGGGCAAGCACTTCTTCGGGGAAGGCATCAGCGAGGCTGATGAGGGCATCGTCGATGAACGTGTACATCGGGCCGATCAGCACGCCCATAACGAAGAACATCACGTAGGACACCACGATCAGGATGCCCTGGTTCTCGGACGCAGTCTTGATCCAAATCCGGGACACCCGAGTCGAGCCGGCCAGCCTGTTGACCACCTTTTGTGTGAACGGATGTTCGCGGAGGCGATCGACGATGCTGGTCCCAAGATTGCTGCCGCGTAAGTCGCGTCGATTCACGCCGATGACAGCGAGGCCCGCGAAAACGACGGTTCCGGCGGCGAGCACCGCGAGGTGACCCCATGACACTCCGTTGACGTGCGGCTGGCTGCCGCTGAAGTAGTACCAGGGGAACGCCCGCACACCGTCCGCAACGCTATCGATCAGCGGTAGCAACCCCACCGCAAAGAACGACAGCACCATGACCGTGACGCTCACGCCTGTTGCCATCGAACCCTTGCCTGTCCACGCGCTCACGGCCAGCGCCAAGAATCCATGGAAGACCGCAATGGCGAACATGTGGAGGACAAGGGCCCCGACATGAATTCCTGTGATGTCGACGTCGAGCATCGCAGGAACCACAATTCCACCGAGCCACAACAACCCGGCGCCTAGGCCGGTCAGCAGCACGATGTTGACGGCCTTGGAAACGAGCACATGGCTGCGGCTCTTCGGGTTGCCTAGCAGGAGCCCCATCGTGCCGTTCTTCTCTTCTCCGGCGATAGAGGCCGACCCCATCGAGATGGCGAGACCTGCCATCGTGAGCGCCCCGTATGACGAATAGATGGCTCCGTATGCCAATGCCCCCACATCTGCATCGGCTGGAATGTTCATCAGCGATCGGAACAATTCGGGCAGGTCCGTATATACGGACAAGTCGATGTCGCGGTAGACGGACATCCCGGCAAGGAAGAGCAGGACCAACGTCAGAGCGCCGATGGCTTCCCCTCGCCATCGGTCGCGGAACGTCTTGGTTATGACCGTGGACAGCATCAGGCTTCGGCCTCTTCGTAGTAGGTGAGGAAGATCTCTTCGAGGTCGGCCTCATGGGTCGTGATATCCAGCAGGCTGAAGCGCTCCGCAACTGCCTTGAGCAGCGGTTCCATCGGCCCGTCGAAAGAAAGCGTGACGTGGTGGTTCTCAACTGCCACATCGCGCACGCCTGGCAGCGGCGCGAAGACCGCTCCGTCCACGGGCTCGTCGAAGATGAGGTTCACGGTGCGGATTGCCTTGGAACGCAGGCCGGCAACCTCCTCGACTGCGATGAGCTTGCCGCGGCGGATGATGCCCACTCGGTCGGCCACCCGCTGCACTTCGGAAAGGGTGTGACTCGACAGGAAGACGCAGCGACCGTCGGCAGCAACTTCGCGCATCATTCTCTGGAATTCGCGTTGGACCAGCGGGTCGAGACCGGAGCTCGGCTCATCCATGATGAGCAGTTCCGGCTGGTTCATGAACGCCTGAATGAGCCCAATCTTCTGTCTATTCCCGGAAGACAGATCGCCGACCTTCTTTCCGAGATCGGCGTCGAGGCGGTCTGCGAGCTGCTCGACGAAACCCCAATCGACCCCGCCCCGCAGATTGGCGAAGTAGGTGAGCGTGTCGCGCCCCGTGAGATTCGGATACATCGCCAAGTCGCCCGGTACATATCCAATGTGCTCTCGAATCGCGACGGACTGTATGTGCGTATCCATGCCGAGGATCGACGCTCGCCCAGAAGTGGGACGGATCTCGTCGAGAACGGTCCGAATCATCGTCGTCTTGCCGGCGCCATTCGGACCGAGGAACCCGAACACCTCGCCCGGGCGGACCTCGAGGTCGAGGTCTACGAGTGCTTTGACGTCGCCGTAGTGCTTCGTCAGCGCTTCGGTGTGAATTGCCGGTTTGCTGCTCACGTTCGTTGTTCCTGTTCTGATTGGGAGTTCCGTCGATTGAAATCGTCGAGGGCGGAGGCCGCCTCCTGGATCACTCGCTTGTCGAAGAGCTCGCCCGAGAAGATGGCGAGCACGTGGGGTGCCAGCGCGACGAGTCCCTCCGGGCTCAGCGTGTCGAAGCCGACGGTACGAGACAGCTGCTCGTGAAGCACCAACCCACCAAGGCGCATGGTCAGCATCACCGCCGCCAGCGTGCGCATATCGTCGACACCCGCAATGAATCCCGACTCCTGGAACTC
>JAHEJX010000041.1:0-16636 GCA_024638645.1 Actinomycetes bacterium | reverse complement strand
TGATTACCGGCAACTTTTCCCGGCATGGAAACGTTCAATACTCCGTGGACTCATTACCATCTGTCGCCGTGACGGAAGACCGACTTCTTTCGGATCGATATCGCATCAAAGGGCACCTGGCCAGAGGGGGCATGGCTGACGTCTTCCGAGCGGAGGACGAACTACTGGGACGCCAGGTTGCGGTAAAGATTCTTCATCCTCAGTTCGCATCGGACGAGGCGTTCGTAGCGCGCTTCCGGAGGGAGGCCCAGCAGGCCGCCGGCCTCTCCCACCCCAACATCGTCTCGATCTATGACTGGGGCGAGGACCAAGACACGTACTTCATCGTCATGGAGCTCATCGACGGCCGCACTCTGCGCGACATACGCCGATCCGAGGGACCGCTGCTACCGCGCCGCGCCGCCGAGATCGCAGCCGAAACCGCCGCCGCTCTGACGGTGGCCCACCAGGCCGCCGTCTACCACCGCGACGTGAAGCCGGGCAACATCATGCTCACACCCGATGGCTCAGTGAAGGTCACCGACTTCGGCATCGCCAGAGCCCTGGACGATTCAGCTGAACTGACCCGAACGGGTGCCGTGATCGGCACCGCGACCTACTTCAGCCCTGAACAGGCGCAGGGCCTTCCGGCGGATGAGCGTTCCGACGTGTACTCGCTCGGGGTGGTTCTCTACGAGTTGTTGTGCGGCGTAGCTCCGTTCACCGGTGAATCGCCGGTGGCAGTGGCCTACCAGCACGTATCCGAGTTCGCCGAGCCGCCGAGCGCGGTCAACCCCGACGTGCCTGCCGAGCTCGAAGCCATCGTCGAGAAGGCGATGGAGAAGGACCCGGCGATGCGCTATCAGACCGCAGACGACATGCGCAAGGACTTGTTGCTGTACTTGCGGGGGGAAACGCCGCTGGTGATGGCGACTGCAGCCGCCAATGGAGCGGGCCTTCCGGCTGCAGGAGCAGCGCCGGCCAACGCCGAAGCTGCCACTCAGCTCATGCCACTGCCTGCAGCCACCGTTCCCCCCGACGAGGCTGGGCGCTCGGTTGCCCTACCCGTCCCGGAACAGCGCAGTCAGACCGGGTACCTGGTCGCAATCTTTGGCCTGCTGCTGGCGCTTGCCCTCGGCGTCTTCTTCTTGACTCGCCTGCTCGCCAGCAGCCCCGAGGTGGTCGAACTGGTCGCCGTACCCAACCTGATCAACCAGGACCGCCAAACGGCTTTCGAGACACTGCAGGGGCTCGACCTCAAGGTTCGCGAGCGCCTAGAGGTCTCCGATGTCGTCCCGGCCGAGTTCGTCATCCGCACCGATCCTGAGCCGGGCGCGGAGGTGAATCCCGGATCGTTCATCGTTGTCGTCATCTCGAGCGGTCCCCAGCAATTTTCCATCCCGAACCTGATCGATTCCACCGAGGAAGCTGCCATTGCGCTCATCGCGGCGGGTCAGTTCGAGCTGGGCGAGGTCACGTATCGCTTCAGCGACACTGTGCCCGAGGGCATTGTGATCAGCCAATCCCCGCGACCGGGTACCAACGGGCCTCCAGGGACGACTGTCGACATCGAAGTATCGAGTGGGCCGTTCGCGCTCACCGTGCCCGACGTGCGCTTGGTCACAGAACAGACTGCCATAGACACACTCGCCGAAGCCTCGATCACCAACATCGAGGTCACAGAAGAGTTCTCAGCAGAGGTCCTAGAAGGCTTCGTGATTAGGACCGAGCCCGGCGCCGGAGAGCTTGTATCGCGCGATCGCATCGTGCGGATCTTCGTGTCCCTCGGACCTGAGCCATTCGAGCTGCCCAACTTCGTAGGCATGACGGTGGGCGACGCTCAACAAGAAGCGCTCGACCTCGGCCTCATCTTCGTTCTCGAGGACGATCCCGAGCCTGTTACGGCAGATTCGGGCCTGGATGGACTCGTCGCGGTCCAAAGCCCGCGGTCAGGAGCTGAGGTGGTGCTTGGCGACGAAGTAAGGGTCCGCATTGGCACCTTGATCCAGCGTGAGGTGCCCGACCTCACCGGCCTAACCGTCGAGGAGGCCCAGATAATCTTGGATGATCTTGGGCTGGTGCTCGAGGTCATCGGCGACACACCTGTCGAGGATCAAGACCAGGAAGGCCTGATTCAGACGCAGAGCGTGGAAGCCGGCGAAGAGGTCGACGATGGATCGGTGATTGAGGTGAGCGTTGGTCTATTCGTTCCTCCGCCGACAGACCCGCCTGACGAGCCCTGAGACCGGGCGCTCCAGGCGTTGCCGATAGTGGCCGATCAACAGCACAACGTTGTACTTTCCTATTGCGCGTCACAGGCGCGGCGGGCTACCCATAGGCGCTCATGACCCGACTGGCGGAGAACACTGATACTGGTGATAGGGCCGAGACCGACGCGTCGCAAGCCCTGCCCCCACCAACGCTCAGCTACAAGATCGTCCGCGGCCTTGGCTGGACTCTCGTGTGGTTGGGGGGACTGACGCTCGGCTTCGTGGCCCATCAGCTGTGGATTACCACCTTTTTCGCCAAGGCGAATCAGGCAGAACTGGAGGTCGCGCTCGAGGAGCGCTTCGCAGCCGCTGAGATCGTCGAAGTCGAGTACGTCCCCGTGGTGGTGCCGGGGCAAGATCCTCCTGATGAGCGGGATCCTTCTATATCGGGCGGCGCCTCGGGCTCAGTCGGACTGCTCAAGACCGAGTCGGCGCCGGAGGACGGATCTCCGTTCGCGGAGATCCGCATCCCTTCTATCGAGAGTCTCGCCGAAGGGTGGACGGTGGTTGAGGGCGTGCGCCTTTCCCAACTCAAGAACGGTGCCGGGCATATGCCGTGGACGCCGTTGCCCGGACAACCAGGCAACGCGGTCATCTCGGGTCACCGGACGACATACGGGCAGCCATTCCACGACCTCGACCACCTCACTGCCGGCGACACGATTGAAGTAGAGACGGCCATCGGCACTCATGTCTATGCGGTGACGGAAGTGTTTGTGGTGCGGCCGACGGACGTCTGGGTAACCCACCCCAAGTCCGGGGCCTGGCTGACGTTGACCACGTGCAATCCGAAGTTCTCGGCCCGCGAAAGGCTCATCGTCCATGCCCAGATGGTCGCCGGACCCAATGCTGAAGTGATCCTGGGGAGGGCGTAGCGATGCGGCGGATCTATCGGATGCTGCCCGGCCCGACTCCGGTGCGGGTTGCGACATCTATTGTCCTGGTCAGCATTGTGCTGATCGCCCTCCACTTCTTCTACGAGTGGGTGGGCTCCAACTTCCTCGATACAGGTGGAACAGTCGGATGAAGATTCTCGTCGTAGACAACTACGACTCCTTCACATACAACCTCGTCCAGTATCTCGGCGAGCTCGGCGCCGAGCCGACCGTGGTGCGCAACGACGTGCTGGCACCTGCGGAAGCTGCAGGAATGGGTTTCGAACGACTCGTCATCTCGCCGGGCCCGGGACGTCCGGAGGACGCCGGCTATTCGATCGATTACGTGCGGACCCTCGGCACCGAGATCCCCACGCTCGGGGTATGCCTAGGACATCAGGCAATTGCGGTGGCCTATGGAGGGACTGTCGCCAGGGCTCCAGAACCGCGCCACGGCAAGACATCCGACATCACCCATGACAATCAGGGCGTTTTCAGTGGGCTATCCAACCCATTCATTGCCACTCGCTATCACTCACTGGCCGCCGTTGAGCTCCCCGATGTTCTCGAAGCGATCGCCCACAGCGAAGACGGTGTCGTCCAGGGAATTCGCCACAAGGACCTAGCGGTCCACGGCGTCCAGTTCCATCCGGAGAGCGTGATGACAACCGAAGGCATGGCGCTGCTGAAGAACTTCCTGGGACCGGCGTCACTCGGTCGGTAACGACTGCTCGGCCGGCGCAGCTGTTGGTTCGACAACGGGCGTTCGCAACACTCGCTGGATCGCAGAAGCTGAGACCAGCAATCCCACCAACACTGTGATCGCCGCCCATGCTGCCGCAGGTTCGATCGATTCCCACCTCAAATTGCCGAGGAGGAATCCGATTCCGGTTGCCGTAAACGCGATCCCGGCAATCACGGATGGCCAGTCAAAGGCGTGTCTCTCCATCATCCCTCCTCGATGAGGACGTGTACGCCCTCGCCGTAGATCACCCACGTCGGGCCAGTGCCGTCTCGTTCCCACAGGTACAAGTCGTTGGAGGCAGGGCCGTCTGGATCGTTGGTGAACGGCAAGCTGCTGGCAGCGATGACGCGGGCATCGCCGGACACCAAGATCTGAGCGGCACCATGTCCTGTGACCGTGAAACTGACGACTGCTTCGGCATTGCGGATACTGGTGAGGTCGAGAACGAGCTGGCCACCGAGGACGTTGTAGATCCCGGCAATCTGGCGGATTGACCGCGGTTCGAAGAATGACAACCCGTCCACCTCGACGTACCCGTCTGGCGTGACCGCTCCGAAGTCCGATTCTCCGAAGAAGCTCTCGATCGACGGAACGGCTTCGGTCTCGCCGGGCCGGTAGATGCTGATATTGCCGATCCTGATATCTGCATCGATGATTGCCAGTCCTTCGGTACCAGGCAGAGAGTGCGCAATGTCTGGCCCGAGGCCGCTGGAGTAGCGATCCTCGATTCCAATCGACCCGTAGATGGCGTTCGCAGTTGCTTGAAGCCCGACGCCCGGTGGCAATTGAACGTAGATGTCTCCGATGCCGGCGTCGAGGTCCAGGTCGAGCGTACGACCGTCGAACTGGACTCGAGACAGATCAATGGTGATGGCGCCTGCGGCGACCGAATAACCCGAGCCGATCGCGTCGAGAGTCGCCGGCCGCACTGTCACGTACTCCCAGGCAGTGCCGAACCGATAATCAGCAACAGCGGCGACAACCAGTACCGGCAGCAACAGCAAGCCAAGCACCACCAGCCCGCGGGAGCGGCCGAAAATCGAACCGACCAGCAGGCCGCCACCAATGACCACCAGTGCCGCTGCCGCGTAGTGCCGGGAGGTGGGGAATGCCAGCCCGAGTGCATCCAATGCCGCCATCACTCCGAGCGTCGTGATGAGAACGCCGATCGTGAGTCTTCCCAAATAGGACGGCGGGCGCGGCGGGCGGGTCCGGGTGGTCATCCCGTAAACGAAGGACGGCTCCTCCCTTTCCGGCGCGGCCTCGAGGTCCCCCCTATACAGCAGATATCCGGTCACGAGCAACGCCCCGGCTATCAGAACAGCGACGTCGAGATTGGCAATGCGCCCAACGATCAGTGCTCCGACGACTACCGCGCCGTAGCCAAGCCACTGTTGGCTCAGTCCGGTACCGGCCACAATGCGAGAGGCGACGGACCGAGCCGAGCCTTCCAGCGGCATCAGCAGCCAGCCGAGCAAGTACAGGACCAGACCAAGCCCGGCAAGCAGCGTTGTCACGGCAAAAAGTGCACGGACGACCCACGGCTTCCAGCCCCACGCTTGGGCAAGGCCGGAGGCCACTCCGGCGATGATCCGCCGGTCAACACTGCGGGCGAGACCCGCCCGTATCTGCGGCTGGACGTTGTCGTCGGAGGACATTTGCTCGGGTTCCGTTGAGTATTCAGGCGGCGAAAGTGGTGTATCAGCCATGCGAGAAGTATGAGATGCCGGCCGACAATGCGCCATCGGGTCTAACCCTGAAAAACCCCTGATTTATGGGGGAATATCCGGGGATTCCCCGTATTGTTTGTCGCGACGTCGAATGGTTGGCTGCAACGGTGATCTCCACTCTGAAATCCACGATTCCCGGGCGCTCGCGTGACCGCTGGCTGGCTGGTGTTGCCGGAGGAATCGCGGCCAGGCTCGGAGTGCAACCTGTATACGTGCGGGCGGCCTTCGTGGCTTTCGGCCTTCTCGGCTTTGCCGCATACGTCCTTCTTCTCGTGATCTCGATCGACTCGCTTGTAGACGACGAGCCGAGCGAGGAAGCCTCCCCTGACAAGAAGTTGGCTTTGCTCCTGATGACAGTCGGCGGGCTCCTGCTTGCCCACCAGGTCGGGCTGCTGGCTTCGTTCATGCTGCCGGTAGCACTCGTGCTATTCGGCGCGGCAGCCCTGTGGGACCGCAGCACTCCACTCCGTCGTTCCAGGCTCACTCGACTGGTCGCGCCGAATATCGGAGGCGCGCCGACCATTGGGCGCACTGTCGGCGGCATTGCACTTCTCGTTGTCGGCTTGGCGGTGCTCCTTCCGGGCATCGAAGCCATCCGGCGGGCGGGATGGTTGGTGCTGGGTGTCGTGATCACCTTGGCCGGCGCACTGCTTGTGTTTGGTCCGTGGCTCTACAGACTCGCTGGCGAGCTGCGCAGTGAGCGGTCGCGTCGCATCCGGGCCGATGCCCGGGCTGAGGTAGCCGCCCACCTCCACGACTCGGTACTCCAGACGCTGGCACTGATTCAGCGGGCCGGCGACGACCCGCGACGAATGGTCACCCTGGCCCGCAGCCAGGAACGTGATCTGAGGGCATGGCTGTTTGGCGACAAAGGCCCAACTGCCGAGCTCGAGCCCGCCCTCACCCAAGTGGCGGACCGAGTGGAACACGATCACAACGTCCCAATCAATGTGATCGTCGTGGGCGAGGCCGCGATGGACGAACGCGTCGACGCGCTCGTGGCGGCGGCCAGAGAGGCAATGGTCAACGCCGCCCGCCATTCGGGCACCGCAGCCATCACGGTGTACGTCGAAGTGGGCCACGACTCGATAGACGCGTGGATCACCGATCAGGGAACCGGATTCGACCCGGCTGCGGTGCGCGATGGAGCCGCAGGAATTCGCGGCTCGATCGTCGATCGCATGAACCGCCGCGGCGGCTCTGCCGACGTGTCGTCTGGATCGGAGGGCACCGAAGTGCACCTCCGCTTGCCCGTGACCGAGGCCGTCAAGTGATCACTGTCTTCCTCGTGGACGACCACGAGCTCTTCATCTCAGGCGTTCGCTCCGAACTGGAGAACGAGTTCGAGCTGCTCGGCTCGGCATCGGACGTTGATGCTGCCATCGAGTTGATCACTGAACGCCGACCGGACGTCGTCCTCGTTGACGTCCACATGGCCGGAGGCGGCGGACTGGCTGTCGTCGCCAACGTCTTGGAGGACGATCCCGACGTGCGCTTCTTGGCTTTGTCCGTTTCCGACGCCGCCGAGGACGTCATCGCGATGATTCGCGCCGGAGCTCGCGGATACGTGACGAAATCGATCTCGCCGGCCGACCTGGCAGCGAGTGTCCGGCGCGTTCACGATGGGGATGCCGTCTTTTCGCCAAGATTGGCCGGCTTCGTGCTCGACGCCTTCTCCGCGTCCCTCCCCCGCGTTGATGATCCCGAGCTCGACCAACTGACGAATCGCGAACGCGAGGTCATGCGACTGATCGCCAGAGGGCATTCGTACAAACGGATCGCGCAGCGACTCAGTATCTCCGTCAAGACGGTGGAAAGCCACGTCAGCTCGGTCCTGCGCAAGCTCCAACTATCCAGCCGCTACGAGCTGACCCGGTGGGCCACAGACCGTCGCATCGTTTAGCGCGTCGCTGTGGCGCCCCCCACCCAGGTGGCCAAGAGCCGACAAACCGACCCCTCGCATACTGTTCGCCTCGGCGCACCGAGTTGCGTAGCCAAATCGAACGCGCCGGCTTCGCACGCGCGCAACGACCGGCCCGGAGGCAATGGGCCGGTCGTTATTGCGTGTGGTAGGAGGCCGTTTTGCTCAGCAGTCGATGGCGGTGCGGCGGACCGGGATCAGCTCGAGGCGATCGGGTGACAGTCGCAGGCCCGCTTGGATGAGGCGCAGCGAGAAACGGCGTCGGATCGGGTGGTCAACGCCTGCTTCGGCCATGAGCCTGGCGAGGCGAGCCCGGGCCTCTGTGTCGGCAGCGCGCTCAGCCGCCATGGCTGCAGCGAAGTAGTTGGTTGCTAGTGGGTTCATAATCAATCCTCGTCAATCGGTGCGGTGGGGGGACGTTCGGCAAGGAAGCTCTCGAGCAGGCGCCCGGCTTCCGGAATCGAGTCGCGCCGCAAGCCGTAGCGCTTGTCGTCTTCACCGACGACTACACGAACCAGGCCAGCCGAACGGAGGACTCGGAGGTGGTGGTGGGCAGTTGACTTGGCAATGTCCGCCCGCTTGGCGAGCTCCTTGAGGCCAAGATCACCTTCCGCCAGCACACCGAGAAGCCGCAGCCGCTTCTCGTCGCCGAGGGCTTTGAAAGTGTCGATCAGGAACGCCGGCGGTGCGTCTTCATCGGCTGTGAGTACTTCGTCGGACACTGAATAGGCGAAGATCCGCAGCGTGTAGTGCTCGGCAATGACAACCCAGGGCCGGATTACAACCGAGGGGATGAGCAGCACTCCGCTCACCTGCGGCTGCATCTCGAATGTGATCCCGTTGGTGACCTTCTCGACGAGCCGATCCGGGCTCATCGTCTTGGCCATGGCCCGCGTGTTAGCGGCGTCGCGATCACGCGCTTCCTGTTGGGCAGCCACGACGCCGGATGTCGCCTCGCCGAAGCGGCGCACTACCGACTTCACGTCAGCCAGCATCTGCTCCGGCTCCCGCTCGAGGAGTGCAGCAAGCTTCGACCCGTGAGGATGTTCCGCGAACAGCTCACGGACGGCATCGATGTCACCCTTGGCGGCGCGATTGATCGTCGCCTCGTCGTGGCCGCGTGATGGTTTGATTCCCGTATTCCGCATGAGCAACGTGCGCAGGTCGGCCGAACCGACTTCATCGAGCCGCTCGACGAGAGCGGTCACGGTGCGGGGAGCCGGCATTGCGTGAGCGATGCCAACGAGAGACAGGCCGAGCTCGCCGCATCCACCGATGGAGTCGATGTCGGCAATGAGAGTGTCGTCGCCATAGGCCTCGACGGCGGAGACGATGTCCTGTGCCACCTCGTACTCGTGGTGCTCGCTTTCACCATGGAAGACGAACATCGCCATGAGCATCTCGTAGACCGAATCTGCTTCGACGATCACTTGCAGCGAGCGGTCTTTGTCTGTGAAGTCCCTGACTTTGGGGCCGGAAACGGTCATCTCGTTCGTTCTCCGTAGTGCGTTCGATGTGTATCGAACACTACAGCATATTTAGGACACTGTCAAGGGTGTCGAATTGAGGCGAGAAGACTGCCGGGCACGATGGAAAGTGGCTGCATGCTGCTAATTTGGCTGCCTATGCCAGTCAGTAAAGGCCGCAAGAAGGCCAAAAAGCGACCCCCGCCGCCACCCAAGCCGGATCCGATCAAGGAGAAGGGCCCTTCGCCCACTTGGTACATCGCCACGATGTTCGGGCTGATGGGCGTGGGCACTCTGGTGATCTTGCTCAACTACATGGGCCTCATGCCAGGTGGCACGTCCAACACATGGCTTCTCACCGGTTTGGCCGGCATCGCCGTCGGCTTCGGGATGACGTTGAACTTCCGCTGAGCTTGTTTTCGAGCAATTCAGAATCAGCTCGAGTACCTCCACACCACGTGGCGGCCCTTCGCCAATATGCGGCTCCCGGCCGATCGTTGTCCAAATGTATCGCGCATGTCGCCGCATTTTGGGGCGAGGCCGACTACTTACACGTTTGTAGTTATCCCCATCGTTTTCCCCATGAGTGAATAACTACACGAATGTCATTACTGCGCATCCATGGGTTCGCGGCAGTGGCGGGGGGCGGTCATTTCGTCGTCGGTTTGGGCGTGGGTGACCGTGAGGCGGAGCCCACAGACGGTGCACTTGTAGTCGACGTCGACCTCGTGAACGTCCTCAGGGTCGGGCTCTTCCGGGCCGGGAGTGGCGAGCAGGTTTATGGCCCACATCGACACCGCAAAGATGACGACGGCAATGAGCAGGGCGATTACGTATTGCAACTAGCCGAGGCGCTCGATGATCGTGGCGTTGGAGAGCCCGCCGCCCTCGCACATGGTCTGCAAGCCGTAGCGACCACCGGTGCGCTCCAGCTCGTTGAGAAGGGTTGTCATGAGCTTGGCACCTGATGCACCGAGCGGATGGCCGAGCGCGATGGCGCCGCCGTTCACGTTGGTCTTGCCGTAGTCGGCCCCGGTCTCGCGCAGCCACGCTCCAATCACTGAAGCGAACGCTTCGTTGACCTCGAACAGATCGATGTCGTCGACATTGAGGCTCGCCTTCTCCAGCACTTTGTGAGTGGCTGGAATCGGCGCGGTCAGCATCAGCACCGGGTCGGCGCCGGCCAGAGCGAAGCTGTGGAAACGAGCCCGCGGTGTGTAGCCGAGCTCCTTCGCCGTCCCAGCCTCCATGATGAGGATGGCGGCAGCCCCGTCGGTGATCTGCGAGCTGTTCCCAGCCGTGATCATGCCGTCCTCCTTGAAGACGGGCGGCAACTTGGACAGCGCCTCCATCGAGGTGGTCGATCGAATGCCTTCATCGCGGGTCATCATCTCGACGCGACCGTCGTCGTCCTTGATCTCGATGGGGAGGATCTCATTCTCGAAGCGGCCTTCTGTGGTGGCTCGGTCTGCGCGCTGGTGCGACTCCACGGCGTAGCCGTCGAGCTCCTCTCGGGTCATGCCCCACTTCTCGGCGATCAACTCGGCCGAGATTCCCTGCGGCACGAGTCCGTCGTGATAGCGGGCAACCATGCGTGGACCGAACGGCATGCCTGGACCCTGCTGTGCGGTGACCCCAATCGGAATGCGGCTCATCGACTCGACACCGGCGGCGACCACTACGTCGTAGGCGCCGGCGATCACACCTTGTGCCGCAAAGTGGGCGGCTTGCTGACTGGAGCCGCACTGGCGGTCGATGGTCGTGCCGGGAACGATCTCGGGCCATCCGGCGCCGAGCACGGCGTTGCGCGACACGTTGTAAGCCTGCTCCCCGGTCTGCATGACACAGCCCATGATGACGTCGTCGACGAGTGCGGTATCGAGACTGTTGCGCTCGGCGAGGGAACCGAGGACCTCCGACGCCAGGTCGACCGGGTGCCAGTCCTTCAGCTTTCCATTCCGCTTGCCGCCGGGGGTCCGAAGTGCATCAACGATGACCGCATCGCGCATTACATGAGCTCCTGTTGCTGTTGGGTCGGATTGTACGGCCGTCCCCACGCAGGAGGAACATGGGGACGGAACGAGCCTGGAAAGGGGGGCCAAGAGGCGTGGCAACCCATCGCCGGCGCATCCTGACACCCCCCGTTCCCGACCCACTACGTGCATTGGTTCCCCGTACAGGGGAACCAACAAGATCCGCGCCTTCGGTCTCCCACGAGGGGAACACTTCTACCCTTTGCCACTATGTCGCGGCCGAATCTTCTATTCATCATGTCCGACGATCATGCGGCGCATGCAATCTCGGCTTACAGCGGGGGGCGGATCAACAAGACTCCGCAACTTGACCGAATTGCGTCGGCGGGAATGCGCTTTGACGCATGCTTTTGCACCAACTCGATCTGCACGCCGAGTCGGGCAGCGGTGCTGACCGGCACCTACAACCACGTCAACGGCGTCACGACGCTCGATACGCCGATGGACAACCGCCTCCAGACTTACCCGAAGCTGATGCAGGTTGCCGGCTACCAGACGGCAGTCTTCGGCAAATGGCACCTCGGCCACGGTCCACGGCACGATCCGAAGGGATTCGAAGAGTGGGCGGTTTTGCCGAACCAGGGCGAGTATCACGATCCCGAGTTTCTCTACCCGGATGGTCCGCGAACCATCGAAGGATATGTCACCGACATCATCACCGCCATGTCGCTCGATTGGCTGGATCGACGCGATCAGGAAAGGCCGTTCGCCCTCATGGTTCACCACAAGGCACCACACCGGCACTGGGAACCGGACGCCAAGCACGCCGCAATGTACGAGAACGAAATGATCCCCGAGCCACACACGTTCTGGGATGAAGGGGCCACACGTTCAGCAGCCGCCCAAGCCGCCAAGCTGCACATGATGGATCTTGTCGAAGCCGATCTGAAGGCGCCGGTGCCCGAAGGCCTCACACCCGAGGAAGAGGTCAGCTGGCGCTACCAGCGCTACATCAAGGACTATCTGCGCTGCGTCGCCTCGATCGACGACAACGTCGGCCGCCTCCTCGACTACCTCGACGACCACGACCTCACCGACGACACGATCGTCGTATACACCTCTGACCAGGGGTTTTTCCTCGGCGATCACGGCTGGTTCGACAAACGCTTCATGTACGAAGAGTCGCTGGCGATGCCGTTGCTGATGCGATTCCCAAACGAGATCGAAGCCGGCACAGTGTGCGAGGCAATGGTGCTCAACGTCGATTTCGCACCCACATTTCTAGACCTGTGTGGGCTGCCGATCCCCGATCACATGCAAGGCGCCAGCTTCCGCCCGCTTGTCGGCGGGGAGCGGCCAGACGGTTGGCAGGAGTCGATGTACTACCGCTACTGGATGCATCGCGACTCGGCGCACAACGTGCCCGCCCACTACGGCGTGCGCACCATGCGCCACAAGCTCATCTACTTCTACAACGACCCGCTCGGGCAGCCGGGAGCTCACGAGCCGATTGATCCTCCCGAATGGGAGCTCTACGACCTCGAGGCGGATCCATTCGAGATCGAAAACATCTACCAGCGCCCGGAGGGCGCTCGGCTGATCGGGGAGCTCGAAGCCGAGCTGGCTCGGCTCCAGTCCGCAGTCGGCGACGAGCCGCACATCGCATGAACTGGCGTCTCGCCGCTTTCGTCCTAGCCGTCATCGCGGTGGCGGTCATCGTCTTGTTGCGGCCGGCTGATGACGCCGCCCAACCAACCGGCGAACCGCTGTTGCCGGACATGTGGACTTCGGCGCCATTCCAGCTCGGCCTTGCCGAGGTCGACGGCCGCACAGTGCTGCGCTTCACAACCGAGATGAACAACAAGGGTGCAGGTGACTTGCTGCTTCGTGGCGACCCGAAAGGCGAGATCAGCCAATGGGTTGCTCACAGCGAGTCCGGTCATTCAACGACGACCCTCGACGTGGACACGATGTGGGGAGGCGACACCCACAACCACTGGCACATCAAGGATGTTGCTCGCTATTGGGTGGCCCATACCGACGGAACCCCGGTCGGCGATGAATTCGACAACAAAGTGGGGTTCTGCATCTTCGACAGCGTCGACTTCCGGTCTGGCCTTCCTGGGGCTCCGACATCGGTACGCCATCGGATCGCAGGATGCGGAACCAGGCTCACGCCGGAGATCGCGATGGGCCTGAGCGTGGGATGGGGAGATCAATACCGATTCGACCTTGCCGGCCAGTTCATCGATATCGAGGATCTCGAGCCGGGCAGCTACCTACTGATGGCTGAGGTCGACCCGGCGCGCAGGTTGCAGGAGCTCGACACCACCAACAACACCGCTGCGACTCCGTTCACATTGCAGGTCCAGAATGGAGTGCGCATGGTCAGTACAGGCGGCTAGCCGGTACTGCTCTCGTGCCCCCGCTCCCCCATGATCTCGGACTGTTCTGCAACGGCCTCTACGTGCGCTTGGTCGCCTTCGGTGGTCGCAGGACGCGCAGCCAAATCGGTGAGCACCGCGGTGCGGCCGTACAGGACGAGCGTGTCCCCAACGTGGACCACCGTGCCGCCGCGCGGTGCCCCTTCGAAGCCGCCGTCAACCCGCTGCACGGCCAGGACCAGAACGCCTTCATCTGGAAGCTCCAGCTCCAACAGCGAACGCCCTGCCATCCATTCACCTTCCTCGACGAAGAGCTCGGACACGGCGTAGTCGCGACTGAGCTGCATGAGGTGGTGATAGTCGCGCAATTCGAGATCGGTGAAACGGCTGACAAAGCGAGCGATCACAGCCGTCATCCACCGCTCGAAGCGTTGGCTGCGGGCGATGAGGCCGACAACCACCAAGCCGCTACCCGCCGTGAGCAGGCGCAAGACGACGTCGCCGGCTGACGCAGTGCTCTCAACGGACAGGATCACGGAGGCCAGAATCGAAACGAGGCCGGCGTTGCCGACCAACATCGTGGCCATCAGGACGCGGCGCCGCACCGGGTGGCCCACTACGGATTCCGACTCGGTTGTCGTAAACCCAACGCCCGTCAGCGCGCTCCGTGCTTGAAAGCGCGCTACCTCGACCGGCAGACCCGTGGCGACAAGCGCTACCGCTGCAATTCGAGCGGCCAGCATGATCACCAGCACGATGAGTATCAGGGAAGAAGCGGCAATCACGGCGGGACCTCAGACGTCGGAAGCGTGATTATCGGTGCTGAGCGCTCCAAGTGAAAGCCCATTCATCCGAGATGAGCACTGGTGCACACAGACTGGCGGCCCGCCGTCTAAGTCTCCTCCCCTCGCGAGCGAAGCGAGGGCTGGGGGAGGTGGCCCGCCGCACCGCGGCGGGACGGAGGGGGAGCAAAGAGCACGAACGCACGGCCCACCCGGTGCGGGACTACCTCTGCTCCCCCCTCCCCCGGCTCCGCCGGGTACTCCCCCCAAACGTCGGCTTCGCCGACGAGGGGGGAGAGACACGAAAGTGTGCAGCAATCACGGCGGGCAGGTGAGCCCCCCTCGTGGAGACGATGGGATTTGAACCTATCAAGGGTGGTGCGCGAGTCGGGCAACCGGCGCCCTACGGCGGTCAACACGCATTTCCGCGTGTGCAGCAATCACGGCGGGCAGGTGAGCCCCCCTCGTGGAGACGATGGGATTTGAACCTATCAAGGGTGGTGCGCGAGTCGGGCAACCGGCGCCCTACGGCGGTCAACACGCATTTCCGCGTGTGCAGCAATCACGGTGGGCAGGTGAGCCCCCCTCGTGGAGACGATGGGATTTGAACCCACGACCCCCTGGTTGCAAACCAGGTGCTCTGCCGGACTGAGCTACGTCCCCGGACGAAGGGGATTGTATCGGTTCGACGACGCACCCAAGTCCAGCGCTTTTCGGAACGGCTAGGTTCACGGCCGAAGGAGGCCATATGCGAGCGGTGCAAATCAACGAGACCGGCGGACCGGAAGTGATGCAGGTAGTCGAAGTTCCGATTCCGGAGCCGGGCCCCGGCCAAGTCAGGATCGAAGTCGGCGCAGCGGGCTTGAACTTCATCGACACATATCACCGGTCTGGGATCTACTCGATCGATCTCCCGTTCACGCTTGGCAAAGAAGTGGCGGGCAAGGTCACCGCTGCGGGCGATGGAGTCGATTCCTTGGCCGTCGGTGACCGAGTGATGACGCCGTGGGGCAACGGCGGTTACGCCGACCAATGCCTTGCGGATGCCAACTTCGTCTACAAACTGCCGGACGGGGTCGACTTCGAAACCGGCGCAGCCGCGGCGTTGCAAGGCCTCACTGCGCACTACCTGGTGACATCCACGTACCGGCTCGAGGCCGGCGATCAATGCCTGATCCATGCCGGAGCCGGCGGCGTCGGCGGCCTGTTGATCCAATTGGCCAAGAATATTGGAGCCGAGGTATTCGCCACCGTCGGCACAGCCGAGAAAGCCGAAATTGCCAAGACCTTTGGTGCCGACCACGTCATCAACTACTCAGAAGAAGACTTCGCAGAGGCGGTACGGCGAGTGATCGGCGAGGACGGCGGCCTCAACGTTGTCTACGACGGAGTCGGCAAGTCGACATTCGACGGTGGGCTCGGCTTGCTGCGGCCCCGAGGTACGTTCGTGCTGTTCGGCGGCGCAAGCGGGCAAGTGCCGCCGTTCGATCTACAGCGCCTCAACGCCGGAGGCTCGCTGTTCGTCACCAGGCCAAGCCTTGGCCACCACATCCAACCAGGAGAGGGACACGAAAGGGCCGCGGAATTGCTCGGATGGATTGCCAACGGCGACCTGAAGATCTCGATCGGGGCCCGATTTCCACTGGAACAGGCTGCCGATGCTCACATGGCGCTCGAAGGCCGCACCACAACCGGCAAGGTGTTGCTGCTGCCCTAAGAAACGATTACGTCAACTACCGCAACAACGAAGGCAGCGACCATCCCCCACAGGGCGACCGTGAATGCGTAGCTGAGGTATCGGAACTTCTTCGCATTGAGGCTGGAGCCCATCTGATGAATGTCTCGCAGCATGGCCCGATGGACGGCGTCCTGGTCCCTGGAGATCTCCATGTGATGATCGATGAACTCGTCCTCGTCCATATGCGCGAACACGCCGAAGAACAGCGTGTTCGGCTGGCGGTCCGATGAAGGCTCCGACTCGTATCGCGGAATCACGGCGAAGATCGACAGTGCCAGGGCGGCCAACGCCGTCAGGCCCACGAGGATCAGGCCGACCGATGGGTCCGTGTCGAGATTGCCAATCACGAGCCCGATCAACACGACCGAGCTGCCGATGAGGAAACCTGCCTTCTGATCGGCCATGGCCGATAGGCGAACGTGGTGCTGCTGAGTCGTGCGCAACATCATGATCGAGTCAGACGATAAGTCGCTGCTCTGCTCGGTTTCGGCCACGGCAAACCCCCGAAAGTGAGATTGGGCGATTGTATCGACGAGGCCGCGCGGCTCGCAGGCCAGCCTGGTCCACCGTCAGCGGCGGCTGTTACACTCCCGCTTCGCATTCGGGCCCATAGCTCAGCTTGGTTAGAGCGCATCCCTGATAAGGATGAGGTCCCTGGTTCAAATCCAGGTGGGCCCACAACGAAAATCCGCAGCGTGTGGTGGGATTGTTGTCCACGGCGACAGAAATCCCGCTTCGTCGATCTCCGCGAATCCGCATGGAATCCGCAGTCC
>JAHEJX010000129.1 GCA_024638645.1 Actinomycetes bacterium | reverse complement strand
ACACAGAGAGCAAACCGAGCGACACGCACGGGCATTGAGGGCTCGTATCTCGTAACTCGTATCTCGTATCTCGTATCTGGAGCGAAGAGGGCGCCCTTTTGGGAGCGCCCCTATCTTCGTACCTGATACCTAATACCTAATACCTGATACCTAATACTTGATACCGATCGCCGCTACGCAACGAATGAGTTTGAGGGCGCCCCAAGGGCGCCCTCAAATCTCGATCGCCAACGAAGTTGGCGCTACATCATCCCGTCCATGCCGCCGCCGCCGTGGCCGTGGCCACCGACCGGCTCATCACTCTTTTCCTCGGCGACTAGCGCCTCGGTGGTGATGAGGAGCGCTGCAATGGAAGCAGCGTTCTGCAGAGTGGAGCGGGTCACCTTGGCCGGATCAATGATGCCTTCCTTCAACAGGTCGACATATGTTCCGTTCGCGGCGTTGAAGCCGTTAGAGCCCTTCTGCTCACGAACACGCTCGACGACCACACCGCCCTCATGGCCGGCGTTCACTGCGATCTGGCGCAGTGGCGCCTCGAGGGCACGCTTCACGAGCTGGCGACCGGCCTTTTCGTCATCGGTGCCGCCACGGGCCTTGTCGATCGCAGTCTGAGCACGGAGCAGGGCAACCCCGCCGCCGGGGACAATGCCCTCTTCGATGGCTGCACGAGTCGCCTGGATGGCGTCCTCGATACGATGCTTCTTCTCCTTGAGCTCCACCTCGGTGGCAGCGCCAACCTTGAGGACGGCGACGCCGCCGGAGAGCTTGGCGAGCCGCTCGGACAGCTTCTCGCGGTCCCAGTCGGAGTCGCTGTTCTCGATCTCCTTACGGATCTGCTCGACACGAGCCAGAACCTCGGCAGACGAGCCTGCTCCCTCGACAATGGTGGTGGCATCCTTGGAGACAACGACCTTGCGGGCCCTGCCCAGCATGTCGATTGTCACGCCCTCGAGCTTGAGGCCGATCTCCTCGGAGATGACCTGACCGCCGGTCAGGATCGCAATGTCCTGCAGCATGGCCTTGCGGCGCTCACCGAAGCCGGGGGCCTTGACGGCAACCGAAGCGAAGGTGCCGCGAATCTTGTTCACGACGAGCGTGGCGAGAGCCTCACCCTCCACGTCCTCAGAGAGCACGAGGATGGCCTTGCCGGTTTGCATGACCTTCTCGAGAACCGGAAGCAGATCCTGGACGGAACCGATCTTCTGGTTGGCGATCAGGACGTACGGGTCTTCGAGGACCGCCTCTTGGCGGTCCGGATCGGTGATGAAATACGGCGAGATGTAGCCCTTGTCGAACTGCATACCCTCGGTGAAGTCGAGCTCGACGCCGAACGTCTGGCTGTCCTCGACCGTGATAACGCCTTCGTTGCCGACCTTTTGCAGGGCTTCCGCGATCTTCTGACCGACGGTGGCGTCTGCAGCTGAGTTGGCAGCGACGTATGCGATCTGGGCGACATTGCTCGAGTCCACCGGCTTGGCGAGCTCGGCAATGGACTTCACGACCTCTTCGACGGCCTTCTCGATGCCGGTCTTCAGCTCCATGGGGTTGGAGCCGGCAGCGACGAGACGTAGGCCCTCCTGGACCATTGCCTGAGCAAGCACGGTCGACGTCGTAGTGCCGTCACCGGCAACGTCGTTCGTCTTGTTGGCAACCTCGTAGGCGAGCTTGGCACCCATGTTCTCGTACGGGTCGTCGAGCTCGATCTCCTTGGCGATCGTGTAGCCGTCATTGGTAATCGTGGGGGCGCCCCACTTCTTCTCGAGGACAACGTTGCGGCCCTTGGGGCCGAGCGTGACCTTGATTGTGTCGGCGAGCTTGTCTACGCCCGCCTGGAGGCCACGACGTGCCTCCTCGCTGAATCTGAGATCCTTTGCAGCCATATGGTTCCCTCCTAGCCGAGTACGGCGAGAACGTCACGGGCCGACAGGATCAAAAGGTCCTCGCCCTCTACCTTCACCTCGGTGCCGCCGTACTTCGAATAGAAGACGACATCACCGACGCTGACGTCGAGCGGCACACGCTCGCCGTCCCTGTAATCGCCCGGGCCGACCGCAAGGACGTCGCCCAGCTGGGGCTTCTCCTTGGCAGTGTCCGGGATGACGAGCCCGCTAGCAGTGCGTGACTCATCCTCGTCCTTGGGCTTGACCACAATGCGGTCCCCCAGAGGCTTGAGATTCATCCGACCTTCCTCCTTCACGAATTAGCAGTCGGTTCGTTCGAGTGCCAGAGAGTAGCACTCTCCAACGGTGACTGCTAACCGGTGATTGCAGTACAGACGACAACTCAGGAAGACCGAAATCAGCCAGCCGAAGGGCCGACAGCCCACACTGTGCCGGGTCTCGTTACGAGGATCCGCCGATGATCGGCGACAGGGAGATCAGCCTTGCACTGGCGAGATCCCAACCGGATCAAACCACCGGCCCACAATGCTCGGGAACCCCTTTGCTTCACCGTCGCCCCCTATTCCGCATGCCGAATCCGCCAACGGCTTGTTGAGGTCCGTTCTCCAGCGATTGACGGCCGTCCACTCCGCCGGCGGGCTCGTCAATGATGCAGGCGTCTTGCCATCCCAGACCGATCGAGTACTGCAGGACACCCGCATCTGGAGCACATTCCAGGGACTGCCCCCCAGGACGGAGTTCTGCTGATCGACCACTTCCATTCCGGCCGATGCCGAGTTTGAGCGTGTTGCCAATGTATTCCAGGCTGCCAAACTATTGGTCAGGCGGCGCGCACGCAAACGCGAGTAGGTGCAGTCAATTCGTGTGACACCGAGTGTTCCTCAAACAGCGCTAACGTCCCGCCCATGAGCCCCAAAGCGCTGAAAATCGTGGCTCTCGCGTTTGCATTCGCCATGCTGGCTGGAGCATGTGGCGGAGGCGGAGAGACCGACAGCACCCCCACCGAAACAGAAGCTCCAGGCGAAACCCCCGCACCGTCAACGACGGGTGGCGAAGGCAACGGCGGGACGACCGGCACGACCGAGCCCGGCGACAACGGCAACGGATCAACCACCTCCGATGGCCCAACAACGACGCTCGCTCCCCTACTCGGTCTCGACATGGAACTGCTCGCGTCCGGTTTGCCACAGCCGACGGTGATCGTCTCGCCGCCCAACGACAACCGGCTGTTCATCGGGATGCGGGGCGGGGTCATCAAGATCTACGACCCCGACCAAGGCCTCCTCGACGAGCCGTTCATGAACATCCCTGACCGGGTCACGTCCAACGGGATCGAACAGGGCCTCCTCGGGCTGGCTTTCCATCCGGACTACGCCAACAACGGGCGCTTCTTCATCTACCACACCGATCGCGATGCGCAGCGACAGCTCGCCGAGTACGCAGTCTCCGGCAACGACCCCAACCAAGCCGACCTGGATAGTGGTGTGGTGCTCTTCGACAGGGCCCAGCCGGACGACTCAACCGATATCCGCCACTACGGCGGCATGCTGATGTTCGGTCCCGACGGCTACCTGTACATCACATCCGGCGACGGAGCGGCCGGTCGCCGGACCGGGCAAACCACGGACGACTACTTCGGTGCAGTGCTGCGCATCGACGTTGACAGTGGCGACCCGTTCGGCATTCCTCCCGACAACCCCTTCGTCGACGGCGGAGGAGCCGAGGCGGTCTGGGCGTACGGATTGCGCAATCCATGGCGGATGACGATCGACGGCAACATGATGTACATCGCAGACGTCGGCCAAGCTGACGTCGAAGAGGTCAACGTGATCTCGCTCGACGAGCCGGGCGCCAATTTCGGCTGGGCCACAATGGAAGGCTCAGACTGCTTCATACCTTCCGACTGTGACAAGAGCGGGCTGATCCTGCCGATCTACGAGTACACCCACAGTGACGGCTGTTCGATTACGGGCGGCCATGTATATCGAGGCGAGCTGATGCCTGAGCTGCAGGGGCACTACTTCTTCGCCGACTGGTGCAAGTGGTGGGTCCGCAGCATTCTCTACGAGGGCGGCGAGGTGCAGAAGGTACGGGACTGGTCTGCCGATCTGCCCGAGCCGGGCAGCATCAACGTGTTCGGGGTCGACTCCGAAGGCGAGATGTACTTTGCCACGCACGAGGGAGATCTGTATGCGATTGTTCCGGTTCGCTAGCAACGCATCGATAGGCGATCTATACCTGTGATCTACTCAAAGGTATAGAAGCATCGCCGTCGCCAAGGCCGACGGCGCGGCAGCAGCCAGCACCACTACAAAGACGTGGCGCTCGAACACGATCCAAAGGCCAAACAGGATCCAGGACACGCCCATCATCACGATGCCGAACCCGAGCATTCCCCCTGGCACCGCAAGCAGCAGAAACAGCCCACTCCACCGACGCGGCGTGCCCGCGGTGAGCGCCAGGATTCCGGCCACGAGCAGGCTGATCATCATCACAATCCCGCCCGCGAAGAATGCCCAGACCGCAGCCTCGACATCGAACACGTCTTCGAGGAGATTGCCTAGACCCAACGCGGCTGCCCCGAGACCGGCGAGCAGGAGAAAAAGCGAACCACGCGCCACGGGCGGGTTTCGCCACAGCAGAATGAGGGCAATCCCGGATGCGCCGAAGAAGCTAGACACGGCAGCCACAGACAAATAGTCGACAAGCAACGAGGCGTCGTAGTAGGTCGGATCAGCGAACTCGTAGAGTCCCCATCCGGCCAGACCCGTCAGTCCTGATATTCCGAACCACAACCCAGCCGACCGCGTCATACCTTTTGAATTCGCTCCTCGCCATGGACCCGCAGCTTCACAAATCGGACTAAACCCATGAGCGGCCTCTTCTCGAATTGACCCTCTAGAAAGACAGACGAACGAGGGCGACCATCGGGTGACAAAGCGACGCCACGAGTAGCGTTGCAGCATGACCATCGGAGCTCTTGGCAACTACGACTTCTCGGCGTGGGAAGAGCCGGATTCTTCCGCAGAGGCTCGGGAATTCCTGGAGTCGTTCTTCAAGTATCAACGCCACGAGTTCATTCGCAAGTTGCGCGATCTCGACGCCGAGCAGCTCGTGGCGTGGGCGATTCCGCCGGTAGAGCTTTCAGTGCTCGGGCTCGTCCGCCACATGACGCAGATGGAGCATGCTGCGCTGACATGGGGCCTCGGCGGCGGCGACCGGGTCATGGCGTACGGGGAAGATGACTACGCGGGTGGATCGGTCGACACGGTTGATGCCGATCTGCGGGCATACTTCGGAGAGGTGGCAAAGGCCGATACGGCGATCACGGCAATGCCGTCGCTCGATTCACTCGGAGCCGGGCATCGGCGGCCGCTCCGGCCCACTCTGGTGAAGATGATCGACGAGTACGCACTTCACGCCGGTCAAGCCCACATGCTTCGTTTCGCCGCGCTTGGTGAAATGATCCGTTGACGCCCGGGCACTGCGCTATTCGCGCGTCATCTCACTCTCATCGACATCGAAGAGACTCGCCACCTCCGGCCCACCGATGATCCCTACGACCCTTCCGTTCTCCGTCGCCACGATATGGCGGGTCGCCCCGGCCTCGCGGTTGAGGGCTTGGGCCAATTTGGTGTTGACGTCGACAACATCGGCTGGACCGATGCGAGTCATGGCGGCTCCGACTTGGGTGGCAACTCGCTGTTCGGCCGGGACTTGCTCGACTTCGAGCTGACCCAACAGCCCCACGATGCGGCCCTCGACCTCCACGACAAGCGTTCGCAGGCGAGGGCCTATCTGATAGAGATCAACTGCTTCGGCAATCGTTCGATTGCCGGAGACCGATTCCGTGACGCGTCGCATTACGTCCCCGACTGTCCTTCCCCGAGTAGCCATCTCGAGCCGGTGTCCACGCGCTGAGGCCGCCGCCATGCGTGTCATGAACCACCCGACGAAGGCCACCCATATCCCCACAGCGCCGGTGCCTGTGCGCAAAGCCAGGTATGCGCCGACTCCAACGAGGCCAAGCCCGAAAAAGCGACCGGATTGCAGCGCTAGGCGAGTCGCTTTGTCCCTATCGCCGGTACGGTGCCAGAGAAATGCGCGCAGCACGCGCCCTCCGTCGAGCGGCATGCCCGGCAGGATGTTGAAGACAGCCAGCGCAAGGTTGGCTAAACCGACAAACCGCAGAACTCCCTCGGCAACCCCATCGAGCGGTGCGGCGAGAGCGAGCAAGCCGGCAGCGATGACCGCTGAAGTGAACGGCCCAACGATTGCCACCGCGGCCTCGGTCCCGGGCGAGTTCGACTCCTCACGCAGTTCAGAGGCACCACCGAAGATCATCAGCCGAATCCGTTTCACCTCTAACCCGCGCCGCTGGGCAACTGCTGTATGGCTCACTTCATGGGCGAGAACTGTCGCCAGAAAGATCACGCCACCGGCCACGGCGCCCAGGAATGCAGTCGTCCCCGATACATCGATGTCGGGGAGACTCAACTCCAGATAAATGACCCACGACAACAGCACGCCGAGCGCAATGAGCGAGGGGTCGCCGATGACATCGACACCGAGGATGCGGGCAATACGAAAGGGGCGCATAGCTCAGCCGAGCCGCAGGCCCGGGTCCACGTCGTCGTACCACGAAGATGTAGCGCCGTTGTCCAGCCTGAAGTCGGCGGCCGCCGCAATCATCGCTCCGTTGTCAGTGCACAGGGCAGGCGACGGTACGCACAATTCGACTCCGGCGTCTGCGGCCCTTTCCTCCAGCGCGACCCGCAGCCGACGGTTGGCGAGCACTCCGCCTCCGGCGGCGACGACCTTCACTCCGGTCTCATTCACCGCATTGAACGTTTTGGTCACAAGCACATCGACGATTGCCTCTTGCACGCTGGCGGCGACATCCGCGATCGGAGGCAACTCCTCTGCAGCTTTGGCTTTCTGAAGGTGATTGACGACCGACGTCTTGAGGCCCGAAAACGAGAAATCGAAAGGACGATCGGGCAGCGCACGCGGAAAGCGGATCGACTTGGGGTCACCACCATCCGAGGTGGTATCGATGGCCGGCCCTCCGGGGTAGCCGAGTCCCATGAACCGGGCGAGCTTGTCAAAAGCCTCCCCGGCGGCGTCGTCGATCGTGCCGCCGAGGATTTCGTAGTCGCCCCAATCCTTCATGTGGACGAGCTGGCTATGCCCTCCAGAGGCCAGCAGTATCACTGCGGGCGGGTGGTAGTCCGGGTTCTCCAACCGCGGCGCAAAGAGGTGCCCCTCCATGTGGTCGATGCCGATGAATGGCGCGCCAAGGCCCCACGCAAGGGCTTTGGCGAACGAAAACCCGACCATCAAAGACCCGACGAGGCCGGGGCCCTGGGTGGCAGCGATCGCGTCGATCTCATCGGAATGAACCCCCGCCTTGCGCAGCGCCATGTGGACCATCGGTCTGATTGCTTCGATGTGCGCTCGGGCCGCAACCTCGGGCACCACTCCGCCGAAACGCGCGTGCATGTCGGTTTGCGAGGCGAGCACCGAAGACAGGACATCGGTACCGCGCACGACGGCACATGCCGTCTCATCGCAGCTCGTCTCGATGCCGAGTATCAGCCGATCACCCATATCCGGCCGCCTCCAGCTCATTGCGAACACCCATCATGCGGGCCTGATACTCGATGCCGTCGATATCGTTGGCCCACATCACGAGGGCGTCCTCGTCGCGGTAGTAGTTCTTGCGCAAGCCCACCGGCGCGAAGCCAAACCGCTGGTAAAGCGCTTGAGCGGCTTCATTCGACATCCGCACCTCGAGGGTGACATGACTCACGCCCATGTCGAGAGCCGCATCAACGAGGGCCACCATCATGCGAGTACCGAGGCGCTGGCGGCGCGCTTGCGGATCGACGGCCAGAGTTGTGATGTGAGCATCGTTTTCGACAGTCAACATGCCGCCGTAGCCAATTACGGCACCGTCTTCCTCGGCGACGATGTAGCGCCGATTGGCTGAAGCCAGTTCGTCGTAGAAAACCCGAACCGACCAGGGATTGTCGTAAACCGCCTGCTCGAGAGTGGCGACGGCCGGGATGTCGTGGCGGTTCATCTCCCTTATCGCTGCGGTCATGCTGTTTCCCCCGGCCACAGACCCTCCTCACGGATGTCCGTCCAGTTGATTTGCGCGTCCGGCTCACGCATATAGAGCGGACGCACATCTTCCGCCGCAGCGAACATGCCGCGTTTGGCGCGCATCTGGGCGATCTCGAGGATGGTGTCTGCAGCCGGATAACGGGGCCGACCCAGCTTGACCCTGTGCAGTCCTTGAAA
>JAHEJX010000040.1 GCA_024638645.1 Actinomycetes bacterium | reverse complement strand
GGCACGCCTCCAGAGGCGTGGAGGTTCCCGCCGCGCAACCGCATCATCTCCGGGTTGAGCAGCGCCGTCGTTGTGGTCGAGGCCGCCGTCAAAGGCGGCGCTCTCATTACGGCCAACGCCGCGCTCGACCAGGGTGTACCCGTATTTGCTACACCCGGCGACGTGAGCAGGGAATCCGCCGCAGGCTGCAACATGCTGATCCGCGACGGCGCCCAACCCGTGCTCGACCCTGCCGACCTTGTCGCTGAGCTGGAGCTGTTATGCGGCCAGGCCGACTTGATTGTTCCCGTACAGGACATTTGGGAATGGGAAGGCATCTCGCCGGATGCCATGGCCCGCTCTCGCGGCATGTCTGTAGCCGAGGCCGCGGCGACGCTGGCGAGGGCAGAGTCAGCCGGCGTCCTCATCCGCCAAGGCGATCGGTTCTATCCGCGCCCCTAGATCTTCGCCGCTATCTGACATACCCTGACACGGCAGATGGCAGGGGTAGCCACCTTCGGGTGAGGCATTGCCACCGGGCTCGGGGTAACGAGTGCCGGAGCGAAAGTGTCCACAAGTGAAGGGGAAGAGTGATGCGCCGCTATCTGGTCGTCGCCAATCAGACGCTGTCGACCGATCAGCTACAGCAGGAGCTTCTGCTCCGTGCAGAAGCCGGCGAGGCGTTGTTCCATTTCCTGGTTCCTGATACGCATGAGCGTGACTATGCAGTGGCCTGGGGAGGGTTGAGCGCGATTGAATCGGGCACCTTCGGGGCGATGACGCGTCTCAAAGATGCGCTTGCCCTCGTTCGCAGCTCCGGGGCACACGCTCTAGGTGCCCTGGGACATCCGGATCCAGTCGAAGCGGTCGAACGGCAGATGCAATGCAGTGCATACGACGAAGTGATCGTCTCAATGCTGCCCGAACGAAACTCGCGATGGCTCAAGCTCGACATCCCCAGCCGCATCGCTCGGGCGGTATCAACTCCCGTCACTGCCATCACCGCCAAGGACGTCTTGGGCGTCGGTCGTTGACCTGGACGCAGTCTGCGGCCACGATTGATCCGTGGCAGCAGACCCCAACCTCAAGGCTGCGGTCGCCGCGTACCTCAAGCGCATGAGGGGGGAGCGGGGATCGTCGGCTCACACCGTCGAGGCCTATCGACGCGATCTGGCGCAGTTCACCGAGTTCTGCAGTCGTCAAGACATTCGCCTCGTCACCGAAATCAACCGCCGGGTGTATCGCCGGTTCCTTGCCAACCTCAACAGTCGCGGATACGCCGCAAGTTCGACCGCACGCAAAGCGTCTGCCGTGCGGGCCTTCCTCGACGACTGTGTTCGGCGCAGCCTATTGCGGGCCAACCCGGCCGAAGGAGTTGCCCAGCCAAAGCGTCCCCTGAACCTGCCGAGAGCGATCCCCGCCGGGCCACTCGGTCAGCTGCTGGACGCCATTGAAGGGGACTCACCGCTAGATCTGCGAGATCGGGCACTGATCGAGATGTTGTATGCCACCGGGATGCGTGTTTCGGAGTTGGCCGGCCTCAAGGTGCAGGATGTCGACGACTCGACATTTGTGCGGGTTCTCGGCAAGGGCGACAAAGAGCGGGTCCTTCCGATGTCGCGCCAAGCGCGGCGCGCAGTCACAGCCTGGATAGACGAAGGCCGCGTCGCCATTGCCAACAACGATTCGAACGATTGGCTATGGATAGGTGCCCGAGGCGGTCCGCTCGACGTCCGCGGGATTCGCAGGGTCGTGAAACGGAGGGTGGGCACTTTCCCGCATGCGTTGCGTCACTCATTTGCCACTCATTTGTTGGAAGGAGGTGCCGATCTACGTACAGTGCAGGAACTACTGGGCCACGTCGATCTGGCAACGACCCAGCTATACACATCCATAACCCGCCAACACCTCAAAGAGACATATGACCGAAGCCACCCGCGTGCCTGAGCGTGGCGAGCAAGAGCTCGCCGCACTTTGGGACAAATTCAAAACCTCCGGAGACGCCCAGGCGCGTGAAGGACTCATCCTGCATTACTCGGCCCTGGTCAAGTTTGTTGCGGGCAGGGTTCGCGCAGGCTTGCCGCGCTCCGTCGACCCCCAAGACCTTGCCTCCTACGGCACATTTGGCCTCATCGACGCCATCGACAAGTTCGACCTCGAGCGCGGCTACAAGTTCGAGACATACGCAGTCAATCGGATCAAGGGAGCCATCCTCGACGAACTGCGGGCTCTCGACTGGGTGCCGCGTTCCGTGCGTTCGCGCGCCCGTGAGATCCAGCGCAGTCTTGCCGAGCTGGAGCATGGTTTGCAGCGCACCCCGACCGACGAAGAACTGGCCGAGCACATGGACGTGCCGCTGACAACTCTGCAGGACCACCTCGGCGAGATTTCCACTCTTGGATTCGTAGCTCTCGACGAGCTGCTCAACCCGGCCGAACGCGACTCGGCAGCGGTCGGCGACGTAATGGCGGACAAGAAGGCGCTCGACCCATCCGGCTCATTCGAGAAGGAGGAGACCCGTTATCTCCTTGCTGACTCCATTCAACGCCTCCCGGACCGCGAGCGCCTCGTCGTGACGCTCTACTACTACGAGGGCCTTACGCTTGCCGAGATCGGCGGTGTCCTGTCGGTGACGGAGTCCCGTGTCTGTCAGATCCACACCAAGGCGGTCATGTCGCTGCGCAACCGCCTCATGGAGCCGCCGTACAAGAAGTGAGCTGTGCTCGCATCTCGTATTACGTAGCGCGCCTTCGCCATGCCTAGTACCTAATACGTGCCCCGCCGAATACTTGCCCCGCCGAGTTCGTCGTCAGCCCGAACTGTGATTACCCTTCCGCCCAACTACACACGTCGTCCGCAATCTCCATCGGTGTGCGCTCTTCGAGAGGGCATTTGGAGGCTCAAAGGGGCGGCGGAGGAACAACCCAAACAGGAGGAAACGCGCGTGGCATCAGTCACTATGCGACAGCTGCTCGAGGCCGGAGTCCACTTCGGACACCAAACCAGGCGCTGGGATCCCAAGATGCGCCCCTATATCTTCGGCGAGCGCAATGGCATCCACATCGTCGACCTGCGGCAGACGCTCGCGGCTGCCGAACAATCCCACAAGTTCATCAAGGAGCTCACCGCCGACGGCGGAATCGTTCTCTTCGTCGGAGCCAAGAAGCAGGCCCAGGCCGCCATCAAGGACGCCGCGGACGCGGCGGGGATGCCATATGTCAACCACCGTTGGCTTGGCGGCATGCTCACCAACTTCCAGACCATCAACAAGCGAATTCGCTACATGCTCGAGCTCGAGCAGATGGAGACCTCCGGGGAGATGGACGCCCTGCCCAAGAAGGAGCGGCTACGACTGCGTCGTGAGCTTGTGAAGCTCAAGACAGTCCTCGGCGGTGTGCGCGACATGACGCGGACCCCCGATGCCGTATTCATCATCGACGTGAAGAACGAGCACATTGCGGTGACCGAGGCCAGCCGCCTTGGTATTCCGATAATCGCCGTCGTCGACACCAACTGCGATCCGGACCACGTTGATCTCGTCATTCCGGGCAACGACGACGCGATTCGGGCCGCCCACCTGCTGGCCGGCAACATCGCGGATGCCGCCAAGGAGGGGCGTGAGTTGTACGAAGCGGCCCGTTCCAAGAAGGCATCCGCCGGCGACGCCAAGTCTGCGTCGAGCGCTCCTGCCGGCGCCGAGGCCCCGGCTTCATAGTTCGAACCAAGGAGTATTTCGTTGGCTGACTTCACAGCAAAAGACGTTCAGGCGCTGCGGCAATCGACCGGCGCCGGAATGATGGACGCCAAGCGCGCCCTCGAGGAATCCGGTGGCGACATGGGCAAGGCGTCGGATCTACTTCGTGAAAAGGGTCTCGCAGCTGCCGCCAAGCGGACCGATCGGGCCCAGACCGAGGGCGCCATTGGCAGCTATTTGCACAACCAGGCTGGGCGCCCGGTCATCGGCGTGCTCGTAGCATTGGGATCCGAGACAGACTTCGTTGCCAAGTCCGATGAATTCCAGACCACCGCAAACGATCTGGCGATGCATGTCGCTGCTGCTCGGCCGCAGTGGGTCAACGTCGAGGACGTGCCGGCCGAGATCGTTTCCAAAGAGAAGGATCTCATCGCCGCCGCCGCTCGCAACGAGGGCAAGCCGGACAACATCATTGACAAGATCGTCGAGGGACGTATCAAGTCGTTCTACCAAGACAACGTGCTCATGGAGCAGACGTTTGTACGGTCCGACAAGTTCGAAGGTACGGTTGGCGAGATGGTGAAGCGCATGGCGGCGACGATGGGTGAGAATATTTCCGTCAACAGTTTCACCCGCTTGGCTGTCGGAGAGGTTTCGGGCGAGTAGTGGCGAGTCGAGTCGTACTCAAGCTTTCGGGAGAGGCGTTTGCCGATCCCGAGCTCAATTACGGTATCGATCCGAGCACCGTGCATGCGGTTGCCGAACAGATTGCCGAGGTTCACGCCGAGGGACACCAAATTGCGATCGTCGTAGGCGGCGGCAACATCTTCCGCGGCCTTTCCTCAGCCGCCGCCGGGATGGACCGGGCCAACGCCGACTACATGGGCATGCTGGCAACTGTGATCAACGCCCTGGCGCTACGTGACGGACTCGAGCAAGCAGGTGTCCAGACCAGAGTGCAAACAGCAATCTCAATCCAACAGGTCGCCGAGCCGTACCTGCGGTTGCGAGCACTGCGTCACCTGGAGAAGGGGCGCATCGTCATCCTCGCGGGCGGGACGGGCAACCCGTTCTTCACGACAGACACCACCGCCGCGTTGCGCGCAGCCGAGCTCGGCGCCGGTGCCGTCCTCAAAGGGACCAGAGTCGACGGGGTCTACGACATGGACCCAGAGACCAACGACGACGCCTCGATGCATCAAGTCCTCACCTACATGGAAGTCATCGAGCAGCGGCTCGAAGTCATGGACACCACCGCCATTACGATGTGCATGGACAACGACATACCGATCCGCGTGTTCAACATGACCACTCCGGGCAACATCGCAGCTGCGATACGGGGCGAAAAGGTGGGTACGCTCGTTCACTGAGGTGGATCTGTGATCAAAGAACTTCTAGAAGAAGCAACGGCGAAGATGGATCAAGCGGTGGTGCACACTGCGGGGGAGTTTTCGCTCGTGCGGACCGGGCGCGCCAACCCTGGGATTCTGAGCCGTATCACGGTGGACTACTACGGCACGCCAACTCCGCTGCAGCAGATTGCAGGGTTCTCGGTGCCCGAAGCGCGGATGCTCATCGTGCAGCCGTACGACAAGACCTCGATTCCCGCCATCGAGAGAGCGATTCAGGAAGGCGATCTAGGGCTCAATCCATCCAACGACGGCAATGTGATTCGCCTCGCCTTCCCGGCGCTGACCGAAGATCGCCGCCGGGATCTCATTCGGGTGGTCCGCCAGATCGCCGAGGACGGAAGAGTTGCGATTCGCAACGTCCGTCGCCACACCAAGGACGATATGGAAGCGCTTGTCGGTGATATTTCCGAGGACGACATTCGGCGGGGCGAAAAAGAGCTCCAGGAGCTGACAGACGATCACGTCCACAAACTGGACGAATTGCTCGAGCACAAAGAGGCAGAGCTACTCGAGGTGTAACCGGGGCGGGCCGCCAGACCTAGCGCAGGAGGGTTGCGAGGCCAGTGAGTAAGGAACGGCCACACGAATTCGAACCCCACCCGGGCGATCCCTGGCATCCCGATTGGGCCCTGGAAGCCGACGCCGTCGACTCCCCTGCACTCGAATCGCCGGACGGAGCATGGTGGCGTAAGGCGCTGCGCCGGCGTGGTGAAGACGATGTTCCCGAGGCGTACGCCGCCCTCGAAGAAGCTCCTGAGGACGATCCAGCCGGTCGGCAGGAGGTGCTGCCGGAGGCGGAAGTCCAATTGGACCCCGATCCTGAGCCTGAACCAACCCCAGCCGTGGTGGCGGTTGTCGCTAGAGCGTTTGAGGACAGGCTTGCCGAGGCTGAGATCGAGGCTGATGCGGAGCCGGAAGTTGCCGAGTCGGCTGTCGCCACCGTGGCCGCAGAACCCGAGGTCGATGTCGAACCCGACTTCGAGATCGATCTGAGGGAAGCCGCGTCTGATCTGGTCGAAGAGGTC
The DNA here is from genome assembly GCA_024638645.1 of Actinomycetes bacterium. Lineage (GTDB taxonomy): Bacteria > Actinomycetota > Acidimicrobiia > Spongiisociales > UBA5794 > JAHEJX01. The sequence goes on along the minus strand of JAHEJX010000040.1, from coordinate 24,886 downwards.
ACTCCGATTGAACCTGCCAGCGAACCGGATCCCGCAGTATTGGCCGAGGAACTGGAAACCCGAACGGCCGTGGCGGCTGCTCGCGCCAAAGAACACGCTGCCGAGCTGACGATGGTGGACCGCCTTGCCACTGCCGAAGCCACGGCGCATGAGGAATCTGCCATGTGGAGCGCGGTAGCGGCAGTCCGTGAACAGCGACAACCCGGAGTTCGGACCGACCAGGTCGACGTCATCAGCCGGGCCCCGGTCGACGATTCATGGGCCGAAGAGGCAATTGCCATCGAGGAGTCGAGACAACGCTTTGAGGAAGCGAGGCGCCGCACTGAGGCTGAGGTGCGTTCCGCGCTCGACGGCGCAATGGCGTCGATGCCGGAAACGCCAGGCATCGACGAGGGTGCAGTGGCCTTGCGTTTTGCCGCCATTGCCGCCCAACTCCGCCTGGAAGATGCTGCGGAGTCAGATCGGCAGGAGCGGACCGAGGAACTGCGCCTGAGCACGAGCTTGCTCGTGCTCGACGCCGAATCGCCGTGGCGGGAATCAGGATGGTCGCGGCCCGGCTCATCCTTTGGGACCGCGGCCACGATCCTCAATGCACCGACGCAGGTGAACCTCATGCCGATAGGCACGACAATTGCGCCCACCGTGGCAGAATCGACTGAAAGGCGTCGTTGGCCCTGGTCCCGCAAGCGGATCACTCCGTCAGTGACTGTGCTCGAGGAGCGGTCGGTGTCTGTGAAAGACGAACTGGGGGATGAGGGCCAGTTTGAGCTGCCCTTCGAAGACTCATCAGCCGACACACCCTTCGATCTCGACGCGGCAGAAACCGACACTTGGGATGATTGGGAACTCGGAGACAACGCCGACGATCCGCTGACCGAACTAGTTTCCAACGGCGACACCGTTGCGGGGGACGCCACGGCAGATAACGCTGATGCCACCCCCACCGATGACTCCGGCTGGGAAGACTTCACCGCAGGCCAGTATGTCCAGACGGCGACCCACGAATACGCTGACCTAGCCGCCGCAGTCGCCGCCGCTGAGAAGTCGGCAGCCCCTGAGCAGGCAGCCATCGCCGCCGACATGCCGGGGCTGGAGTCCAGCCTGATAGGCCTCGAAGACGTAGTCGAGGCAGAGGGCTTCGAAGCTGCTGAGTCCGCTCCGCGCAGCGACCTCGCTCGCAGGGTCGGAACCGGCCTCGCATTGATAGCCCTGTTCTTTGCATCGCTCACTTATACGTGGGCCATCGCCGCCCTCGTGATAATCGTCATGGTGATGGCGGCTGGAGAGCTTGCAACCGTGTTGCTGCGGGAGCGATACCACCCGGTCGCCTTGTTCGCCTACTTAGGGACTCTGGGTCTGTTACTCGGAACCTGGGCATACGGTTTGGTGGCGATTCCGTTCACCGTCGCTGCCGCCGTTCTCGTGGTGCTTCTCTACTTTGGCCTCGTCGCCGGGCGCGATGATCCTCTCACCTCGATGACCTTGACACTCGTGGCCGTTCTCTGGGTTGGTGTACTCGCTTCGTTCGCCATGGACATGATCAAGGCCACCGAGTACCGCTGGCTCATAGGGAGCCTTGTTGTAGTCGTAGCCGTGATGGACGTGGCGCAGTACTTCATCGGGAAGAGATTCGGCAAGAGACCGTTGGCGCCGATCGTCTCCCCGAAGAAGACTGTTGCCGGTTTGGTCGGGGGCGTTGTGGCCGCCGTGGGTGTTGGGGTAGGGCTGTCCTTCATTGCCCCGTTCGACCAGGTCACCGGGGCCGTGCTCGGCGCGGCGCTGGCCATCACCGGTCCCATTGGAGACCTTGCGGTGTCCGTGCTGAAGCGGACGCTCGGCGTCAAAGACATGGGAGCGATCTTGCCGGGCCACGGTGGGATCCTCGACCGCATCGACGCCATCCTCTTCTCTCTGCCGGCGGCGTGGCTCGTATACGGATGGGCGAACCTCCTGGCGTGAACCAGCTCGTTGTGCTCGGAGTGACCGGGTCGATCGGCGTCCAGACGCTCGACGTTGCCAGAGAGCTCGGGATCGATGTGGTCGCCATCGCGGCTCGGCGCGGCGATGACGCACTGATATCGATCGCCAAGGAATGGCCCGAGGCGAGAGTTGCGGTGGCAGACCCTGCGCCGCAAGCCAAGACCGCTTGCCGCGACGCTCTCGGCAGTCGGGTTGAATTCGGGCCCTCCGCCGTAGACGAGTTGGCGGCGACGCCGCACACCATCGTCGTCAACGGCATCGTCGGATCTGCCGGGCTGGCCCCGTCGATGGCGGCCGCAGCTGCCGGGAATCGGATCGCGCTGGCGAACAAAGAGAGCCTCGTGGCCGGCGGTGATGTCTTGACGGCCGCTGTCGCCGCCGGGCGATCCGAGATCATTCCTGTGGACTCCGAGCACTCCGCGCTGTGGCAATGCATGGTCGGTGAGCCCGGATTCCGCCGAATCATCCTCACTGCCTCCGGTGGACCGTTCCGGGGGAGAAGCAGAGCGAGCCTTGAATCGGTAACTGTCGCCGAAGCGCTGGCCCACCCCACCTGGGACATGGGATCGCGGATCACAATCGACTCAGCCACTCTGATGAACAAAGCATTCGAAGTCATCGAAGCCCACCACATATTCGCAGCCGCGTATGAGGACATCGATGTGGTCGTTCACCCGCAGAGCATCATTCACTCGATGGTCGAATTCACAGATGGCAGCGTCAAGGCCCAGTTAGGGGATCCCGATATGCGGCTCCCGATTCAGTATGCAATCTCCTATCCGCGACGAGCCGATGTCGCGATCCGGCGCTTCGACATCACAAAGCAGGACCTCGTGTTCGAAGAGCCGGACAATGAGACATTTCGGCTGCTCAACGTCGGCTACGAGGCTGGGCGCCAAGGCGGTTCCGCACCGGCAGTGCTCAACGCCGCAGATGAAGTCGCGGTGGCGGCGTTCATCAGCGAGTCGATTTCGTTTCTCGAAATCGAGGCCGTTATCGAACATTGTTTAGAAAACGTGGCTTGGCGGCCGATGAACTCGGTGGAAGATGTTATTGACGCCGATGCCGAAGCTCGGTCCAAGGCGGAAGAGGCGGTTGCGGGCCTGTCATCCAGATAGGCCGACAGGACCGTTAGCGTTAAGCGGCAATACGAGAAGGGTTCCCCTAGGTCATGGGCTCCGTAGTACTCATTGTCGGCGTCATCCTCATGGTCGTCATCCACGAGGCGGGCCACTTCCTTGCGGCCAAATACTTCAATATCAAGGCGACTGAGGCGTTCTTCGGTTTCGGGCCCCGCATCTGGTCCGTCCAAAAGGGCGAGACGGAATACGGAGTCAAAGCGATTCCTCTCGGCGGCTACGTTCGCATCATCGGCATGAATCCTCTCGAGGAGGTCGATCCGCAAGACGAAGGCCGCACATACCGCGAGAAGCCCTTCTACCAAAAAGCGATTGTGGTGCTCGCCGGCATCACGTCTCACTTCATCGTTGCGTTTCTGTTGCTCTTCATTGCGGTGATGGCATATGGCCGTCCCGGCAACTTGACGACCGAGGTTGCGGGAGTGTCGCCGATTTTGGTGACCGCGGTCGATGTAGATGACGCTCAACCCCTAGGGCTCATGCGCGGCGACGACGTCATCTCGATCGACGGAGTTCCAATCGCCGAAGGATCCTCCATCTGGACGAAGGAACCGGGCGAGCTGACAACCGTCGTGTTCGAACGCGACGGCGAGACGCTCACCGCCACGACGACCGACTCGATTGTGGTTGCCCCTTCGTTCCTAGCCGGGGTCCAGGAAGGTGACATCCTGCGTGAATTTGCCGGCATTGACGTCAACACGTGGGAGGACTTCGTTGAGGCCGCCTGGGACAACCCAGGCAAGACGGTCGGTGTAGTCGTGGAGCGCGACGGCGCGCTCGTTGAGTTTTCGGCACTCCTTGCCGAGCGTGAGCGCGACGGCGAGACGATCGGGTACTTCGGCGTCGGCCCGGTGCAGGCAACCGAGAGGGTCACACCGATAGCCGGTGTGGCCGATGCTTGGGACGGGATAACATTTGCAACCGGAGCGAGCGTCGAGGGTCTGGTTGCGCTGGTCACCAACTTCGATTCGATCATCGGCGCCGTGTTCAGCAACGAGTCGATTGCGGCAGACGAGGCTCGACCTGTGAGCGTCATCGGCCTGGTGAGGATCGCCGGACCGGTAGAGCAGGCTCTGCTCTGGCTCGCCTTCGTCAACGTATTCGTCGGAGTGCTCAACGTAGTTCCCCTCTACCCGCTCGACGGAGGGCACTTCGCCGTTGCTCTCTACGAGAAGATTCGCGGCCGGCCGGCCGACGTGCGCAAGCTACTGCCGGTCGCGGCAGTGGTCTTCGCGTTCATCGTGATGCTCGGCTTGCTGGGGATCTACCTGGATATCGTCGATCCGCTGGTGCTGCCGGGCTGAGCAATGCCTGTTGCTGAATACTGCGCCGTCCCTCGATCGATACCATCAATCGCATGATTGACTCGTGGTCCCAACCGGTAACTGTGGAAGAGATGTACGGCGATTGGGACTACGAGGCCGCCGTTGCGGCTCTCGACCGATCCCTCGAGCCGCGGTCGGCAACCACCATCTTCGATGTCGTTGGTTCGCTCGGTGTGGGTCCCGGCGACACAGTGCTCGACATCGGTGGTCGGGAGGGTCAACACGCGCTGTTGATGGTGGAGCGTTTCGGCTGCCGGGCGGTTTCGGTCGATCCGGTCCGTGAGAACAACGAACGTGGCCGGGAACTTGTTGCCGAGGCCGAACATGGGCACCTCGTCGAACTGCGGTTGGGCACGATCGAGCAGATCCCGGCAGAGGCTGGAGACTTTCAGCTCATCTTCGCCCGTGACATGCTGGGGCATATCGAGGATCTGGTGCCGGCATTGGCGGAGTGCCGGCGGGTGCTCGTGCCCGGCGGCCACATGGTCATCTTCGAGGTGTTTGCGACACCGATGTTGTACCCAGAGGAACTGCAAAGTCTCTGCCGGGATGTCGCGACTGTGCCGGCACGATTATCGGTGGCGGACTTCGAGGCGAATGTTGCAGCCGCCGGATTCACAGTGGAGGGCCTCGAGGTTCTCGGCTCAGAGTATGTCGAGGCTTCTCAGGAAGCCGGCACGGCGCCCAACTACTTGCTCCAGGTGTCCCGGCTCCGCCGCGCCAGGGAGAGCCTCATCGGGGAACTCGGCGAGATGCCGTACCGGGTGATGTATGGCAACGCTCTGTGGAGCATCTATCGGTTGATCGGGAAGTTGGAGAGCCGAATCTACGTTCTGCGTCGCGATGACGGCTAGCCAGATCCACGCTCAAGGGTTCGGCCGCCGTTGCGCAATTGACCGCGACCTGGGCCAAGGCCCGTTTGCCTGATACTCGGTACTGCCGATCGGCACGTACACTTCCTGCTCATGCCAACCCTCCGCCACCAGACTCGCCAACTGCATGTGGGTTCCGTCCCGGTTGGGGGAGGGGCTCCGGTCTCCGTGCAGTCGATGACGACTACCAAGACCGACGACGTCGACGGCACGTTGGCGCAGGTCTACGCACTCAGCGGTAACGGCGCAGACATTGTTCGTATCACCTGCAACACCGTGGAAGCCGCCCAGGGCCTCGCCGAGATCGTGCCTCGTAGCCCGGTTCCGATCATTGCGGATATCCACTACCAGTATCGGCTGGCGTTAGCCGCGATCGAAGCCGGAGTGGCCGGGCTCAGGCTCAACCCGGGGAACATCCGCAAGGAAGATCAGATCAAGACGGTGGCCAAAGCGGCGGCCGACGCCGGATTGCCCATTCGAGTCGGTGTGAATGCGGGTTCGCTGGACAAAGACATCATGGCTCGACACGGTTCGGCGACGCCCGAGGCCCTCGTCGAATCCGCACTCCTCGAGATTCGTTACCTCGAGGACGTCGACTTCCACGACATCAAGATTTCCGTGAAACACAGCGACGTGACGTCCATGGTCAACAGCTACCGCCTTCTCGCTGAGAAGGTGGAGTACCCCCTTCACCTTGGCGTCACAGAGGCCGGGCCGCCTCCCGGGGGCCTGATCAAGTCGGTTGCCGGAATCGCTTCGCTATTGATCGACGGAATCGGCGACACGATTCGATTCTCTCTGACTGCCGATCCGGTTGAGGAGGCCAAGGCCGGACGCCAGCTGCTCGAGTACCTCGGTCTCCGTGAGCGCACGGGCCTCGATCTCATCGCATGCCCCTCATGCGGGCGTGCCGAGGTCGACGTGATCAAGGTGGCCGAAGATGCGCGTGATGCGCTCGAGGCGGAGAAGCTCCCGATCCAGGTCGCTGTTATGGGATGTGTCGTGAATGGGCCCGGCGAAGCCCGCGAGGCCGACATCGGCATCGCCGCCGGGCGGGGACGGGGCCATCTCTTCATCAAGGGTCAGGTGGTCAGAGTCGTCGATGAGGAAGACATGGTGGACGCCCTCCTCCATGAAGCCAGATTGCTGGCCGAGGAGGGCGTGGAGGCCCGTCTCGCTGCTGCCGATCCGAATGCTGCTCAGGAAGCCAACGAGGTTGCGCTCGAGCTCCGTGGTATGCAGGGCGACGCCAACAAGGCTGAGGAACGGAAGGCTGCCGTGGTCGAGGTGGCAACCGGCGACTAGCGCCTCGCTATCCTCTGCGCCCACCACTTGCCGCCACCCGACCAATTGGAGCATTCGTGCGCTGGTCACAAGCATTCATACCCACCCTGCGTGACGATCCCGCAGGAGCGGAAGCCATTTCTCACAAGCTGCTGGTGCGCGGCGGGTTCATGCGGCAGCTCATGTCCGGCTCGTACTCACTGCTCCCCGCCGGGTTCAAGGTGCGCAGCAAGATTCGCACGATCATCGAGCAAGAGATCAATGGGATCGGTGGCCAGGAGTTTCTGTTGCCGGTGCTGCATCCGGCTGAGATATGGCATCGGTCCGGTCGATGGGAGGTGGTAGGGGACGAGCTCTTCCGCCTCAAGGATCGGCGCGGTGTCGACCATGCGCTTGGCTTCACACATGAAGAGATCTTCACGCTTGTTGCGACTGAGCTGAAGTCCTACAAGGAACTCCCACAGCTTTGGTACCACTTCCAGACCAAATTGCGCGACGAGCCCCGCCCCAAGTCAGGACTACTAAGGGTGCGAGAGTTCGTTATGAAGGACTCCTATTCGTTCGACATGGATGTCGAGGGACAGGCGGTCCAGTTCGACAATCACCATGCGGCCTATGTGCGCATTTTCAAACGCATGGGCCTCGAGACGGTGGCTGTCGAGGCAAGCTCGGGAGCGATGGGTGGATCAGACTCAATCGAGTTCATGGTCAAGTCAACGGCAGGCGAGGATCTCGTAGCGCGATGCCCGAGCTGCGACTACGCCGCCAACGTTGAGCGCGCAACCTCGCGGATCCCGAAGGTTGACGATGGCCCAGGGCTCGATGCCCCCGAGAAATTCGCCACCCCTGACGTGCGCACGATCGACGCCCTTGCCAATTTCGAAGGCGGTGCAGCCGCCGAACACCAGATCAAGACTCTGGTCCATATCGCAGAAGGGGAGCCGCTTCTAATCCTGTTGCGTGGCGACCACCCGCTGCAAGAGCAGAAGCTCACCGATCATTTGGCCGCCCAGACATTGCGACCAGCCAAGGAAGACGAGATCGTCGATCTGCTCGGCGCACATCCGGGAAGCCTGGGGGCGGTCGGAGTCAGCGGAGTGCGCACGATTGCTGATCCAGAGCTCATGGGGCGAACCTCCATGACTACCGGCGCCAACGAGGACGACTACCACTTGCGCGGCGTCAATGTCTCGCGTGATATCACTGTCGACGAATGGGTTGACTTGCGAGAAGTCAGAGCCGGTGAAGGATGCCCCAACTGCGATGGGACACTCGAAGTATTCAAGGCAATCGAGGTTGGCCACATCTTCAAGCTGGGAACCAGGTATTCCGAGGCGCTTGGGGCGAACGTGCTCGACGAGAACGGCAAGGCGCGCCCCATCGTCATGGGCAGCTATGGCATCGGCCTCGGCCGGGCAGTCGCGGCGGTCGCTGAGGTTCACAACGATGACAAAGGGCTTGTCTGGCCAGTGTCGGTCGCGCCGTGGGAAGTTGTCATCACGCTTGTGAAATTGGACGAGGAGACGGTGGCTGCGGGGGAGAAGATGTATGAAGAGCTCCAGGCCGACGGCATCGACGTGCTGCTCGACGATCGCAGCGAGCGGCCCGGCGTGAAGTTCAACGATGCCGAGCTCATCGGCATCCCATTTCGGATAACCCTCGGGCCTCGAGGGCTAGCCGAAGGCATCGCCGAATTCCAAGCGCGAACAGATGGTGAATCCACTGACTTGGACATTCACGAGGCAATAGCTCACGTCGTGGAGCTCGTCACGGCGGGCAGAAACGCCTGATCAGGGGCGTTACGGGGCGATCTGGCCGAACGACCGAGCTGTTATACTCTCGCCACCAGCTGAGATCACTAAGAGGTGGGCGGGTCGCCCGCCTTTTCTCGTGCTGGGATATTTGCGCGATATGGGTCGCAGGAAACTGGAGGATGATGAAGGTGGGCAGCGTGACTGACCGGCTTTGGGCCGAGGTTGAGTCATATGTTGCCGCGGAGGACATCGAGCTCGACGATCTCGAAGTGCTCGGAGACGGCCCGGCGAAGATCGTTCGGGTGACACTCGACGGCGCTGGCCTCGATGTCGACCGGATCGCCGAAGTGTCGCGCGGCCTGTCCCGGTTGTTCGACGATATCGATCCCTTCAGCGGCGCCTACACCCTCGAAGTCAGCTCACCGGGCCTGGAGCGCAAGCTGCGCCGCCCCCGCCACTTCGAGAAGTCGGTTGGCGCAGAAGTGAAAGTCAAGACATTTGCTGCAGTAGACGGAGAGCGAAACCACTCGGGAACCCTTGCTGTAGCACAGGAGAAGTCGTTCACACTCGACGTGAACGGAACAAATAGAGAGATCCCATACGAAGCGGTGGCGAGTGCCCGCACCGTGTTCGTGTGGGAGAAGGCAGCGAGACCGGGCTCCCGGTCGTAGAGAGGAAGACGATGGACATCAATGAGGTCCTCGAAGCGCTAGAGATGGTGGCGCGTGAGAAGGGTGTCCCAACGGACACCATCCTTGACGCGCTCGCCAACGCGCTGGTGTCGGCCTACAAGCGCACGCCGGGAGCAGCAGAAGAAGCGCGTGTCACGATTGACGCGGATTCGGGCGAGATCTTGGTTTACGGACAGGAGCTGGACGAGGACGGCAATGTCACCCGGGAGTGGGAGGACACCCCGGACGACTTCGGCCGCATCGCAGCCACGACGGCCAAACAGGTCATCGTGCAGCGGCTCCGCGACGCCAAGCGCGAGCAGGTCTTCGATATCTACGAAGGCCGCGAGGGCGATCTCGTCACCGGCATCGTGCAGCAGTCAGATCATCGGTACGCCATGCTCGACCTCGGCGATGCCGAGGCGATCATGCCGGCGTCCGAGCGCATCCCGTACGAGCGGCTGGAGCGCGGCAACCGGGTCAAGGCGTACATTCTCGAGGTGCGGGGCGAAGGCAAGGGGCCGCAAATCGTTGTGTCCCGCAGCCACCCGGAGTTCATCCGCTCGCTGTTCGAACTCGAAGTGCCCGAGCTGGTCGACGGCGAAGTGGAGATCAAAGTGATCGCACGAGAGCCTGGTCATCGCACCAAGATCGCCGTGCTGTCCAACGATCCCAACGTCGATCCGGTCGGCGCCTGTGTCGGGGCGCGCGGATCGCGCGTTCGCCAGGTCGTCAACGAGCTGCGGGGCGAAAAGGTCGATATCGTCGAGTGGCGCGACGACACTGGATCTTTCATTTCCGAGGCGCTGTCGCCGGCGCGGGTGAAGGAAGTTCGACTCGACGACGAAGAGATGGTGGCCACGGTCATCGTGCCGGACCACCAGCTTTCGCTGGCGATCGGCAAAGAGGGCCAGAACGCCCGTCTCGCCGCTCGGCTCACCGGCTACAAGATCGATATCAAGTCCGAGTCGGAAGACCTCGGCCTGCTTCCCACCGATGAGGAAGAGGCAGCACTGGAAGCTGCGGAGGGTGAGGAAGAAGTTGCCCCGGCCGCCTCAGAAGGCGAAGCTGCCGACGAAGCCGTTGCCGGAGACGGCGAGGTTGCTGAGGCTTCAGCTGAAGTGACCGCCCCCGAGCCGGCATCCGGTGGAGAAGGCGCAGATTCCGAAGCCGTGGCGAAGGAAGTCGAGGACGACAGCGCCGACTCACCTGATTCGCCGGACTCTCCGGATTCGCCGGACTCTCCGGATTCAGGAGATTCTGCGGATTCGCCAGATGCTCCCGATTCAGACGACTCAGCAGACGATGCGGACGGCGTCCAGCCTGATCAGGCCGACGCGTCACCCGACGCAGGCGCCGAAGAGGGCGCCGCTGCCGACACCGATGACAAAGAGGCGGATCCCGAGGCCTCGGAAGACGAAACAACAACCGCGTAGATGATTCGCCGGCAATTGCCGGCGGGAGGTGAAATTGGCAAAGACCAGGGTTTATGAGTTGGCCAAAGAGCTTGGGCTCGAGTCCAAGGAGATATTGGCGCGCGCTCAGGAGCTTGGTTTGGAGGTCAAGACCGCATCGTCCGGCCTCGAGGACGACGGCGTAGCTCTCGTCAAGCTCTCATACGATGATTCTGCTTCCACTGCGGCTGAGGATGCCGAGCCGGACGCGCCCGCCCCGGCTGTAGAGGCTGAGGAGGTGGCCGCAGAGCCGGCCCCGTCGCCTCCTTCCGACGAACCAGAAACCCCTGCAGATGCACCGGCCCCCGGAACGCAAGCTGAGGTGGAGCGCTCCGAAGATGACGACAGAATCGTTGAGGTCACCGAGGGCGTAACTGCCCACGAGTTTGGCCGCTTGATTGGGGAACGAACGGGTGAAATCGTCCGCCAACTGATGAACATGGGCGAGATCGTGCCCGGCGGTGGCCAGATTCCGGTGGAAGCGATCGAACCACTCGGCGAGCACTTTGGATGGACCGTACTGGTGGAGCGGGCTCCCGAGGAAGAGGAAGTCGATACCGGTAGGCAGCGCAGCCTTGTCGAATACGAAGATGATCCGGCGTCGCTCGAGGATCGACCACCCGTGATAGTCATCATGGGCCACGTCGACCACGGTAAGACGCAATTGCTCGACACGATCCGAAGCGCCAACGTCGTCGCCGGAGAAGCCGGTGGTATCACCCAGCACATCGGCGCCTATCAAATCGAGCGCAACGACAACAAGCTCACGTTCATCGACACCCCAGGCCACGAGGCCTTCACTGCGCTACGTGCCAGGGGCGCCGATGTCACCGACCTCGCAATCATCGTCGTGGCAGCCAACGATGGCGTCATGCCGCAGACCGTCGAGGCGATCAATCATGCCAAGGCGGCCGGCGTGCCGATCATTGTCGCCATCAACAAGATGGACCTCGAGGCCGCCGATCCTTACGGCGTGCGGGCTGCGCTCACGCAGTATGACCTCGTAGTTGAAGAACTCGGCGGCGACATCGTGTCCGCCGAGATCTCCGCCCTTGACGGAACGGGTGTCGACGACCTTCTCGACATGATCGCTCTCGTCGCCGAAGTCGAAGAGCTGAAGGCCAATCCCAAGGCACCCGCCGTCGGCACCGTCATCGAGTCACAGCTCGACATAGGTCGCGGCTCAACGGCCACCGTCATCGTGCAGCGCGGCACGCTCAAGAGGGGCGACGCCATCGTGGCGGGAGCAGTCTCTGGGCGAGTACGAGCGATGTATGACGAAAACGGGAATCAGCTGAAAGAGGCAGGCCCTTCCAGCCCCGTGTTGATCACCGGTTGGGGCGAAGTGCCGTCGGCGGGAGACATGTTCCAGGTCGTCCAGAACGAACGCACTGCCCGCAAGCTGGCTGCTGCCGAAGCAGACAAGATCCGCACTTCGGAGTTTGTCGTGCCGACAGCAACCGAGCGACTCGGTGCTCTACTCGAGCAGTTCCGCACCGAGGATCATGCCGAGTTGAGATTGGTCGTCAAGACCGACGCACACGGCTCGCTCGAGGCACTGCGTGAGGCGATCGGCAAGATCAAACGCGACGACGGCAAGGTGTCGATAATCCACTCCGGCGTCGGCGGCATCACCTCGAACGATGTGATGCTCGCTGAAGCGTCCGAAGCGATCATCTACGGCTTCAATTCCCGGCCAGATGCCGCCGCCCGTCAGGCTGCAAAGGAGCAGGCGATCGATATTCGCACGTTCTCGATCATCTATGAGATGCTCGACGATATCGAGTCGCTCTTGGTCGGCGAACTGGCGCCGGATGAGGTTGAGAGGTTCCTCGGAGTCGCCGATGTGCGAGCCACCTTCCGGGCGCCGCGCTACGGCTTGGTTGCCGGCTGTTACGTAACAGAGGGCGAGATCAACAGGAATGCAGCCGCCCGCCTCGTGCGCGACGGTGTGGTCGTATACGAAGGCCGCATTACGTCGCTACGCCGCTTCAAGGACGACGTGCAGAGCGTGGCTCAAGGCTTCGAATGCGGTATCGGCCTCGAGAACTTTCGGGACATCAAGGAAGGCGACACGATCGAGTCCTTCGAGGTTCGGGAAGTCGCCCGCACTTAGCCCATGTATGCAGCAGCGATGCGCGTTGAACTGTTGCTGCGCGGCGTAGGCTCACTCAAGGAGAAGCGCCACGTAGTCAGTTCGCTCATCGCGCATCTGGACGAGAGCCTGCGGGTAGGAGTGTCCGAGGTGGACCATCAAGACAAATGGCAAAGATGCACCATTGGCGTAGCCGCAGTCGCCCCCCAGGCGCACCAGCTCGATCGCATCCTGGTCACCGCAAGGAAGGCAATCGAGCGGCGCCCCGGAATCGAGATCCTCGACTATGCAATCAGCCATCTGGAGACGCCGGATTGAAACGTGCTCGTAGCCCCCGCATGCGCAGAGTCAACGAACTGATGCGAGAAGTCATCGCCGACGAGGTGACTCGACTCAAGGACCCTCGGCTTGGCTTCGTTACGGTGACAGCCGTGCGCACGTCGCCCGATCTACGCAAGGCGACGGTCTACTACTCGGTTCTCGACGAGGAAGACCAGGAAGGTACAGCGGCCGCACTCAAATCTGCCCACCACCGGATCCAACGTTCGATCGCCCGTCAGGCTCATCTCAAATACACACCCGTTTTGGAGTTCGCACTCGACGATGCGCTAGAACGTGGGCTGCGGATCAGCAAGTTGCTCCACGACCTCGAGGATGACGATGAGTGACACCCACGACAATGCGCTCGAGGAGGCAGCGGCGGCAATAGCTGCGGCCGAATCCATCGTCGCCGTTGGCCATGTTCGCCCCGACGGCGACGCCCTAGGTGCCTCGCTGGCTCTGGCCTTGGCGGCCCGAAATGCCGGTAAGGAGGCCTACGTCACTTACAGCGAGCCGTTTTCGATGCCCGATCAGTTCCGCTTTCTCGACGCGTCGCCGCATCTCCCAGTCGCCGAAGTGCCGACGCCCTTCGATCTGCTGATCGCATGCGACACAGCAGATCGGGAACGGCTCGGCACGGCAGAAGTCCTCATCGACTCTGCAAAGCACGTTTTAGTCGTCGATCACCACATCTCGAACGGAGGCTTCGGCGACGTTGGCTACATCGATCCCACGGCATCGGCCACTGCCGAGATGGCATACCGGATCATCAAGAAGCTCGACTGGAAGCTGACCAAAGAGATTGCAGTCGCGCTCTATGCGGGAGTTGTCACCGACACCGGGCGATTCCAGTATTCGGTGACCACCGCTGCCGTGCACGAGATGACGGCTGAGCTGCTCGCAGCCGGCGTACGCCCTGAAGTCGTTGGCCGCCACGTCTACGAGGAGTCCCCATTTGGGTATCTACGTGCGGCGGCCGCAGTGTTGGGCAGGGCACAGCTCGACGCCGATCGCCGCCTGGTGTGGTCGGTCCTCTATCCGGCGGATCTCGAATCTGCAGGGATCGATATGGAACACGCCGAAGGCCTCATCGATCTCGTCCGAGTCGCCGAAGAGGCGGACGTCGCCTGCCTTCTCAAGGTCGTGGAAGACGTCACCAAAGGCAGTCTGCGATCGCGCGGAGAAGTCGACGTTGCCGCGATCGCCAACACCTTCGGCGGTGGCGGCCATCACAACGCTTCTGGGTTCACTTCGACAGACACGCCTGCGCGGGTCATCGAGCTGATCCAGCAGCAACTCTGAGGCCACCGAGGTGATCGGGTTTCTACTCGTCGATAAGCCGGCCGGCTGGACCTCGCACGATGTGGTTGCCAAGGTGCGTGGAATCGCCCGTATGAAACGAGTCGGCCATGCCGGGACTCTCGACCCGATGGCGACAGGCCTGCTTGTGATCGGGCTTGGACACGCAACGAGATTGCTTCGTTTCGTGCAGTCGCTTCCCAAGGAATACCTCGCCACCGCGGTTCTTGGTGTCGCCACCGACACACTGGATGCCGATGGCGCTGTGCTGTCACGCGAGCCGCTGCCGGTATCGCAGGCTGAAGTCGAGTCTGTTCTCGATCGATTTCGGGGACCGATCCTGCAAACACCACCCATGGTCTCCGCCCGCAAGGTTGGGGGAAAGAAGCTCTACGAGCTTGCTCGCGATGGAAAGACTGTCGAGCGTGAAGCGCGGCCGGTGACCATCCACGAGTTGGAACTGACCGAGTTTGCACCGAGCGATTACCCGGAGGTTTCGTTGCGGGTCGTTTGTTCCACCGGCACGTACATCCGCACCCTGGGCGATGACGTTGCGCAGGCTCTCGGGGGCAGGGCGCATCTGATCAGCCTGCGTCGCACCGGCAACGGCTCGCTGGTAGTCGAGGCAGCCGCCACGATCGAACAGCTGCAAGCAGCGGCCGACGAGGAGAGACTCGCCGGAATGGTGCTATCTCCCGCGGACGCGCTGAGCGACCTCCCTCGAATCGTCGTCAGCGCGGACCAAGCCAGCGGTGTATCCAACGGCAGGAGGTATGAGGCGTCCGTTCTCGACATTGCCCCGGGAGTCGAGGGGCTCGTGCGCGTCGTGGGGCCCGATGGCACCCTTCTCGCCGTTTCCAATGTGGAAAAGGGGAGAGTTGTCCCCGAGGTGGTGGTGCCGCAATGAACGTTTTGCGCGGCGACTACCTCGGGTGGAGCCCAATTGGGCAACCTTCCTGGTGCACGATCGGCGTATTTGACGGCGTCCATCGCGGCCACCAAACGATCATTGGGGCGCTGCGAGACGCGGCCGGAGCGGATCCAGTCGGAGTCATCACCTTCCGACAACACCCGCTCGCAGAGCTACACCCCGGCGTCGCTCCGCCGATGCTCGCCTCGCTCGATCAGAGACTCGAGGTGTTTGCTGCCCTTGGGGTCGACGTTGTCGCGGTTCTCGAATTCGATCAGGTGCGCAATCTCAGCCCGGAGGAATTCGTCGTATCGATCGTAAGTCGGGTGATGAACGCGGCGCACCTTGCGGTGGGTCGCGGATTTCGTTTTGGATACCAAATGGCCGGCGACGAGGACACACTTCGGCACCTCGGCGTTGAGCATGGCTTCGATGTCGAGCTGCTCGAGATCGTGGGTGGTGCCGTGCCCGTCAGGTCCACCACGATTCGGGAAAGCCTGGCGTCTGGTGACGTAGTCTCTGCGGCCGCCATGCTCGGCCGTCCCTTTCAACTCCGTGGCAGCGTTGTCCAGGGTGATCAGCGAGGGCGCGAGCTGGGATTCCCCACTGCAAACCTAGAAATCGAGTCGGGAAGGGCGACTCCCGGAAGGGGCGTCTACTCCGCGAGGACAACGCTCGGTGACGGCACGATCCATTCTTCGGTGGTCAACGTGGGCGTGCGTCCGACGTTCGACGAGTTCGCCGAGGTAGTCGAGGTGCATCTTCTCGACGCCAATCTCGATCTCTATGGCCAGGAGCTGAGCGTGGACTTCGTCGAACGAATTCGTGCTGAGCGTCGGTTTTCCGGAATCGAGGAGCTCGTCGAGCAGATTGGACGAGACGTGGAAACCGCACGGCTGCAATTGGCTGCCAGGTCGGGCTGAACGAGATTGGCACTCGCCGCCGACGTGTTACACTTCGCGCAGCGGACGGTCGTCCGCCGTTTTCTCGAAGGCCCCAAGTAGGAACCTTTACGTTGAAAGACACTACAACCGTCATAGAAGAGTTCGGTTCGCACGACAAGGACACGGGCTCGCCCGAGGTCCAGGTCGCATTGTTGACCGAGCGGATCAATCACCTCACCGAACATCTGCGGACCCATAAGAAGGACCACCACAGCCGGCGAGGGCTTCTCATGATGGTTGGTAAGCGGCGGCGGTTGCTGGCATACCTGCGCAATCAGGATGTCGAGCGATACCGAACTCTCATCGCCCAGCTCGGCTTGCGGCGATAGATCGACTGGAAGGCGGCTTGACCGCCTTCTTCGCTGTTACAAGGCCTTTTTGGCAACACCCGAATGACGTGCGGCCGGGTACGACCGGATTAGCGTCATTCCAAGCGCTCGAAACATTCGAGCGAACCACCTGAGGAGCAACGCCTCAGTTGACAGTGGAAGGCCCTCGAGCGAACCAGCTCGAGTACCTCCCACTGCCAATTGAGTGAGCTCCTCCACAACTCAAGGAGCATCGCGTGGCAGAGACCACCGTTCGCGGCCAAGTAGGCGACAAAGAAGTCAGCCTCAGTGCCGGAAAACTCGCACAGCTGGCGGATGGTGCCGTACTGGCATCCATCGGCGGCACCCAGATCCTGACGACCGCAACGGCTCGTCGTGACGTCCGTGAAGGACAGTCATTCTTCCCCCTGACCGTAGACGTCGAAGAGCGCATGTACGCCGTTGGTCGGATTCCCGGCTCTTTTTTCCGGCGGGAAGGTCGCGCAACCGAAAAGGCCACGCTCACGTGTCGCCTGATCGACCGACCACTGCGCCCTTCGTTCCCGGACGGATTCCGCTGTGATACTCACATAGTGGCGACCGTGATGTCGGCGGATCACGAAAACCAGTATGACGTGATTGCGCTCAATGCCGCCTCGGCAGCACTCACGATCAGCCCGATACCGTTCATGGGCCCCATCGGCGCGGTGCGCGTCGGGCTGATCGACGGCGAATGGGTTCCATTTCCCACATACGAAGAGCTAGAAGGAGCTGTCTTCGAGCTCGTAGTGGCCGGCAAGCGCAATGCCGCCGGCGAGGTCGACGTTGCGATGGTTGAAGCCGGAGCTACTGAGAACGGGTACCGGCTGGTCCAGGATGGTGCTCAGGCATCTGATGAAGAGACAGTTGCCCGTGGCCTCGAAGAGGCCAAGGGATACATCGGGACGATGATCGACATGCAACTCGAGCTGGCAGCACAGCTCGGCGCTGGCGAGAAGGAAGAGTTCCCCGTAGTCGCCGAGTACAGCGATGTCATCTACGACCAGGTTGCCGCTGCCGCGATCCCGAAGATCGAGTCGATGGAGACAATCGCTGACAAGCATGAGCGTCAGAACGCCGAAAAAGCGATTCGCGATGAGCTCATCGCAGAGCTCGAACTCGAAGAGGACGAGGTTGAGCAGGCCAAGGCTGCCTTCAGGTCGGTCCAGAAGAACGTCATGCGCAATCGTGTGGTCGCCTCTGGGATTCGGATGGATGGCCGGGGGCTTACCGACATTCGTGAGATCACGATCGATGTCGGCTTGCTCAACCAGGGTCATGGGTCAGCGATGTTCCAACGTGGCGAGACCCAGGTAATCAATGTGACCACCATGGGCATGCTGCGGATGGAAGCCATGCTGGACACCATCGATCCTGATGAGTCGAAGCGCTACATGCACCACTACAACTTCCCCCCATTTTCGACTGGGGAGACAGGCTTCATGCGCGGCCCCAAGCGCCGCGAGATTGGCCATGGTGCCCTCGCCGAGAAGGCTTTGTTGCCGGTTATCCCGCCCGCCGACGATTTCCCATACGCATACCGTCTCGTTTCCGAGGTGCTGATGTCAAACGGCTCGAGCTCCATGGCGTCGATATGCGGGTCCTCGTTGTCCCTGATGGATGCCGGTGTTCCGATTCACGCTCCTGTAGCCGGTATCGCGATGGGCCTGATCGCCAAGGACGGCGAGTTCGTCACGTTGACCGACATCCTCGGCGCAGAAGACGCGCTTGGCGACATGGACTTCAAGGTGGCAGGCACCGCCGACATGATCACGGCGCTGCAGCTCGACACCAAGATCGAGGGACTCCCCGCCTCTGTTCTCGCAGACGCGATGAGCCAGGCGAAGGATGCGCGGATGTTCATTCTCGGCAAGATGGCCGAAGTGCTCCCCGAGCCCCGTCCCGAGCTTGCCCCCAACGCACCGAAGATCGAAGCGATAGTGATCCCGAAGGATCGCATCGGCGAGGTCATCGGGCCCAAGGGCAAGGTCATTCGCGAGCTCGAGGAAGAGACGGGCGCGACCATCGAAATCGACGACGACGGCACCGTCCGGGTCGGCGCTTCCGACACCGCCTCGATGGAAATGGCCCGTGAGCGCATTCTCGCCATTGGCTTCCCTCCGGAGGCTGAGGTTGGCACCGACTACGAAGGCGAGGTCGTCAACATCACCAAGTTCGGCGCCTTCGTGAACATCCTGCCGGGCCGCGATGGTCTGCTCCACATTTCCAAGATGGGCGGCGGGCGTCGCATCGAGCAGGTCGAAGACGTGCTCTCGCTTGGCGACAAGGTGGACGTTGTCGTTCGCGAGATCGACGACCGGGGCAAGGTGAGCCTCGAGCTCAAGGAAGGCGTCGAGCTCGAGATCAAGGAAGGTGCCAAGACCTCGAGTGGTGGCGGCTCCTCTGACCGCGGCGGCAGCCGTGACCGCGACCGTGGCAAGCGCGACGGCGGCAGCCGCGACGGCGGAAGTCGTGATCGCGGCGGTCGTGATCGCGGCGGTCGTGATCGTGGCGGTCGTGATCGGGGCCGGGACAGCCGGTCCTCACGGGATCGCAGCGACAGCGGCTCCAAGCCCGAAAGTAAGCCGGGCCGCAGCGTCGTCTCATTCGAAGACGAATTCGAAAGTGGGCTGTAAGACGATCAGCTAGCTGATCGTCGGTAGGCGGCAGTCGGCTCTTCGTAGTACGGCAACGAGCCCCTCGGGACGATCCCGGGGGGCTCGTTTTCATATGGCTACGTTGACCAGTTCGGGTTCGAGGAGGGCTACAAGGTCGGCCACTGCGACCTCGATCAGGAAGCCACGTTTACCGCCGTTGATGACGACCGAGTCGAAGCCAGTGATCGTCGCCTCACAGTAGATGGGCATGGGCTTGCGCAGACCGAATGGCGAAGTGCCGCCGACCCGATACCCACTGTGGCGCTGAGCTTGCGAATGTTCTGCCATTGCGGCGGATTTAGCACCGATCTGACGGGCCAAACCCTTGAGCGACACCTCGCGGTCGCCGTGCATGAGGACACAGGCTGGGTCTCCGTCATTCGTCTCGACGATGAGTGTCTTGATGACACGATGCGGATCCAACCCGAGTTGGTCGGCTCCGGCATCTGCGCCACCGCCTTCAACGTACTCGTAATGGTGCTCGACATACTGCACGCCACGGTCACGCAACGCCCGTATTGCTGGAGTCACTATCTTCTTCGCCATCGATGAGCGAATCTAGGCGCGGTTTGCCCGTTGCGGACGCAATGACTACTCGGCCCGGTCCCAACATGCTCATTTCGAATATGGCACCGGACCGTTGTGACCAGGTCTTATAGGGTGATGTGGAGGGCTAGGCCCCGACCAGGGGTCCGCCAACACCGATCGATCTAGGGGGAAGTTGGTGTTTGGTAGATGGGGGCGCCGGTGGCGCGGCGCCTTGGTAGGCGCTTCTGGCGCGTATTCGCTGGCTGCTGCGCGCGCGGCCGCCGCGATTGCCGTCGTTGCCGCGATGGTGGTCGTTGCCCCACCCATCGCTGCGGCCGGAGTCACCTACCCTGAGATTCCACTCGACGGGTGGGACACCAACGGCACGGTGTATGTCGTCGAGATTCACGGCAACACCGTCTACCTCGGCGGTGCCTTCAGCCAGGTCCGCGCCCCCGGGAACACCCCTACATTGCCCCGCTCCAACTTCGCCGCAATGAACCTGACAACCGGCGAGGTACTGCCGTTGGTCGCAGACACCAATGCTCCGGTGAGGTCGATCGAGGCCAGTAGCAACACGGTCTGGCTTGGCGGCTCGTTCAATACGGTGAACGGTGAGCACCGATCCAATCTGGCAGCAGTCGACGCAACGACCGGCGCGTTGAGATCTTTCGATGTCTCTACCAACGGGGCCGTTCACGGACTAGCGCTGATCGGTAACCGCCTCTTTGCTAGCGGCTACTTCACGAACATCGAAGGAGTGGCTCAGCAGCGGGTGGCCTCGTTGGATCCCATCACGGGGGTCCCTGATCCACAGTTCCAAGCCAATGCCGATGCCGGCGTACGCGACCTGGCGGCATCAGGCGATGGCAGGCTTTTCGCCGGCGGGTTCTTCACCACGATTGGCGGCAAACCCTGGTCCTACATGGCGGAGCTGGATCCAAACACCGGCGGTGGTGTGGGTCCCGGGTACACGTACATGATTGCGCCGATGCTCGACGTTGACGTGTCGACCGACGGTGCTTTCGTGTTTGCGGCAGTAGCCGGCTTCCAGAACAGGGCGTCTGCTTGGAACACTTTCGACGGCGAACGCCGCTGGTACCACGTTGTGATGGGCGACACCCAGGCAGTCAGCTATCACGACGGCATCCTCTACTTCGGATTCCACGAGGGCTATCAGGGCGACGAAACGCTGCGCCTGCTTGCGGCGGAGGCGATCACCGGCGAGCTCCAGGATTTCTACCCGTCGATAGACAGTTTTATCGGAGTGTGGGCCATCGACGCGGCTTCAACCGGATTGGCGATTGGCGGCGAGTTCAACAATGTGTCTGAAGTGCCGACCAAAGGCGTCGCCATGTTCGAGACGGACGGCACACCTCCTGACACGATGCCGCCATCCAAGCCGCAAAACCTTCAAATGCTTGGGGCATCTGCCGGTGCGGTCCAACTCGAGTGGAATCCATCAACCGACAACAGGGCGGTGAGCCACTACCGGATCTATCGCAACGGCAGCATCGTGGGCGCCACCACGGACACCTTCTATGCCGATATCACAGCTGAAGAAGGCACCGAGTACACATACACCGTTCGGGCATCGGACCTGGCCGGGAATCTTTCTGCGGCCAGCGCGCCGCTTGTCGTGCGGACTTGGATCAGCGCCATTGATGCCGGAGACGTGTGGCGGCACGAGGATGAACCGCAGCTGTCGCTGGAATGGCGCCTCGACGGTTTTGACGACAGCGGCTGGGAGCTCGGATCGGCGCACTTCGGGTTCGGCGACGGCGACGACGCGACCATATTGCAGCCCGGTCAGACCACCTATTACTTCCGCAAGACGTTCGTTGTGCCGGCCGGGCTTGTCGTAGATGCCGCCAATCTGGGTTTGGTGCGCGACGACGGTGCGGTCGTCTATGTCAACGGTTTCGAGGTCATGCGTGACAACATGCCGGCCGGATCCGTCACTCCGGACACGAGGGCGCTCGCGACGATCAGCGGTAGCGCCGAAGATGAGTGGATTCAGGGCGAAGTCGATAGCGATCACTTCTTGTCCGGGGCCAACGTCGTGGAGGTCGAGATCCACCAGCGGTCGCCGGGGAGCTCTGATGTCTCCTTCGACTTCACCCTCGACATCGATCTCGTCGGCGAGGTCATCGATGCAGAGCCTCCCACGAAGCCCCGTGGCCTGACAACAGAGGTCAGGACCAGTAGGCGGATCAAGCTCGACTGGAATCCTTCGAGCGACAACGTGGGGGTAGCGGGCTACCGCGTATTCCGCAATGGCGCCGAGATCGCGTTCACCGGCGAAACCGACTACCTCGACATCGATCTCACGCCGGAGACTGAGTACGCGTACAAGGTCTATGCCGTCGACGAGTCGGGCAATGTGTCGCCGCGCAGTGTGATATCGCGAGCTACAACGTTGGCCGACATGGTCAAACCAAAGAAGCCGAAGAACGTCACAACCACCGCAACCGCGAGCTCCGTAACCGTCAGCTGGAACCACGCCCACGACAACTACGGGGTCTCCCATTACATCGTGAAGAGCCACGGCGAGTTCATGGGCACCACCGCCGGCACGACCTTCACGTTGGAGGGGCTCGAGGCGGAGACCAACTACCACGTGTCGGTGCGAGCCGTCGATCTGTATGGGAACCGTGGCCCCCGGGTACATCGGTGGCAGCTCACGGCGCCCCTCATCACAACATACGAAGCCATCTCCGCCTCCCACGTCTGGCGCTATCTCGACGACGGCTCAGACGAGGGGAGTGCATGGCGCGATGCCGGTTTCGCGGACGACGGCTGGGCGGCCGGGACCGGCCAATTCGGCTACGGGGACGGCGACGAAATGACGGTCGTTGCTGACGGACCAGATCAGGATCGACACATCACGACGTACTTCCGTACAGACTTCGACGTGGCAAACGCGGCCGCGGTGATGTCCCTCGAGTTGAACGTGATTCGAGATGACGGCGTCGTCGTATACCTCAACGGCGTTGAAGTTCTTCGTGACAATCTGCCGACCGGACCCATCGAAGCGGCAACGTTGGCGGTCGACGGAATCAGCGGATCTGCCGAGGACGACTGGCTCACGGCGGTCATTCCTGCCACCGCCCTTGTCGATGGAACAAATGTGATGGCCGTCGAGATCCACCAGAAACACCGCACGAGCAGTGACATCTCTTTCCACCTGACCCTGACCGTCAATCCATAACCGAGAGTGATTGAGTCGACTGCTTAGAGTGGCAGCCAAATGGGCTAATATCCCTGCGTAGCTGGTGACCGGGTCGGGAGTGGAGTAAGGAAGATGATCTCTAGGCGTATGGCCTTGGGGTTTGTGGTGGCTTTTTCGCTTCTGGCGACGTTGTTCGTCGCGCCACCGGAGGCCGCCAACGCTGTCTCCTCGCTCCGCGATTACAAGTGCATGATTCGTGCCGACCGCTATGCCGACGACCCGCACCCGAATGTGCCACCCCAAGAGCTGGCCGATCGGATTGCGTGGCTGTACTCGCAATGCGAGCAGAATCGAGATGCCGAAGCGTTGGCCGAAGAGCAGGGAGCGAAGGCGGAAGAGCTCTTTCCGAATACAGCGAACGACCGTCACGGTCATCCCCTGCACTGTATGAGTTTCACCGATAGCCGATTCGGGATGCACACCGAGCACGACTCGGCCAATCCGCCGCCGGACCCGAATGGTCCCGGCGGGTCGGCGACCGTGAATATCCCAGGGGAGTTCATGTACGCCTGGATTGACGGCAAGGCGCGGTTTCTCGTCCGCTACGTGGTGTGGACGATCGACGATCGCGACGGCAACGTGATGAATCCGGTCAAGATCAATCAGCACCCCACCTACATGGGAACGCCACAGACGACCGTTGCCGTTGTGAATTTCCCAAACGCCTTCAAGCCGAGGTCGCTGTGGGTCGAGATGCCAGACACCATGGCCCTTGCCAACAACGAGGATTCCGGTGTCCTCCCAGGGCGTCGTTTGTCTGTTCGAACTTGGATGGCGTCGCATTGCCACGACAAGCGTGATCCGACGGTGGTCCCACAAATGCTCATCGATCGTATGCAGCAGCTTGGATGGCTCGACGAGGAGGCCACGCCTCGGGAGCCGAGAGTGGTTCGGTTCAGGTCGGATGGCGATCCCGATCTTGCATCGAGTTGGTCGTTGCAGGAAGTGCCTGTCGCGCTTCCGAGCGCCATGTTCAACAGGGGCCAGTACCGCTGGTTCTACGACGGCGGCGTCGTGTACAACCAGCCAGATGAAGAACCACCGACGAAGCCGACCGGGCTCACGGCTACCCCAACGGCGGCCCGCAGGGTGCATCTGGAGTGGAATGCTGCTGCGGACAACGTTGGAGTGGCTGGCTACTTCGTCTACCGAAATGGAAAGAAGATAGGTTTCACTGAGAGTGAAGAGTTTGTCGCCAAGGCGTTGTGGCCTGAGACGACTTACAGATTCAAGGTCAAGGCCGTCGATGGTGCGGGGAACAAGTCGGTGCGGAGCATTGTCGTCCGAGCCACCACGCTGCCCGACACGACCAAGCCGTCAAAGCCAAAGCAGTTGACGGTCGATCCGAGCCGCAAGTCGTTGTTCATCGACTGGAATTCGGCGACTGACAACGTTGGTGTCTCGCATTACATCGTGAAGCTCGATGGGCAATTCTTGGCGACTACGGCAGACACGGAATACCGCATTGATGGTCTCTCACCGCGTACGCGTTACCACGTTGCGGTGAGGGCGGTTGACGTGTTCGGTAACAAGGGCAGGCTCGTTCACCGCTATCCGACAACTGATTAGTAGAGATCCTTTGCTCTTGCTAATCGAACATATGTTCGATTAATCTGTCTTCCCCTGCTGGCGCTGGTGGGGACGCAACGGAGCGGAGGCGGACGTGGTTGCCCAAATCGGGCCGGTAATCGAAGCAGTGGCCAGTCCAGCAGCGGTCGCTATCCAGTCATCGCAGGAGCTGAGTGGTCTGCTCACATCGCCCGGCGAACTGAATCGAGATCTGTTGCGGCTCGAGCCGGGGAGGGTCGTTGGTCTGGTGGGGCACCCCGGCTTCGGGCTCACCCGAATCGGTCTTTCCCTACTTGCGGCTCACGCCGGGAGGGCACCAGTTGCCTATCTCGACGTGAGGGGATGGCTCTGCCCTGTTGCTGCTTGGGAGTCAGGGGTCGATCCAGAACAACTCGTCGTAGTTCGTTGTCAGGATCCGGTGCGATGGGGTAGAGCACTCCTGATCGCAGCCGAGCTCTACGACGAGGTCAATATTGTTGGCGATGCGATACGCGTTTACGAGCAG
>JAHEJX010000128.1 GCA_024638645.1 Actinomycetes bacterium | reverse complement strand
TCGATCGAGAGACGATGTCGCCACCGGGGTGGCTAAGGGCCGCGCTGCGGACTGTCCCGATGTTGTTGATGGCAGCGATTGTGCTCGCTCCGCTGCTGTGGCTGATCTGTGTGATCTTGATTGCTCGTGACAAACTGCAGCGGTCGGCTTTCGACCTCTCGGGCGGAACTGTTGTTGTGATGGATCCAAAACGGCCGGGCAGGCTCGCCAAACCAAAGGTACAAAAGGGCGACTAGCAATCGAACATATGTTCGATGTATTGTGACGCTCCTATGGCGCCAACAACCCACTACGCAGAACTGCACTGTCACACCAACTACAGCTTTCTGGACGGCGCCTCCCACCCTTTTGAGTTGGTTGCTCGAGCCGCCGAGCTTGGCTACACCGCCCTTGGTGTCGTGGATCACGACGGTTTTCGCGGCGCAGCCAAAGTGCATAGAGCCGCTAGCCATATCGGCATGCCGGTCGTATACGGCACTGAGGTCGGGATGCCTCTCGACTTCGCCGAGGCAAAAGAAATGTCGATGCGGCCGGAACCTCAGGCACCACCGGCGCCAAGGCCGCGCCGGGGCCGGATCAGACGGATGCACGGCTCCAAACCGACGTCAAAGGCGGTTACCGATCACTTGGTTTTGTTGGCTCCTGATCCGGCCGGTTACGCAGCCATTAGCCACTTCGTCACGAAAGGGCAGTATCGAGGCGCCAAGGACGAGCCGAAGTACAGCTACGCGGAGTTGGAAACGGCGTCGCGGGTTGGCGATCTCGTGGCTTTGACCGGCTGCTGGCAGGGCGCCGTGCCGCGAGCAGCTCAGGAAGGCGATTTCGAGGGAGCGTTGCGAGCGGCGGCACATCTCCGCAACATCTTCGGCAACAGGCTCTTCATAGAACTGTGGCATCACGCCATGCCCGAGGACGACGCCCGCAACGATCTCCTCGCTGCAGTCGCTCGCAAACTCAGCTTGCAGACGGTGGCCACGAACAATGTCCACTACGTGGATCGCTCCCAGGCTGATCTCTCCGAGGTGCTTGCTGCCGTTGCCGGGCGGCGGAGCCTCGATGTGGCCGACGGGTTTCGTCCCGCCACGGACGAGCGATACCTACGCAGTGCCGAAGAGATGGCAGTTCGCTTTGCCCGCTACCCGGGAGCGGTAGCACGCGCCGCTGAGCTCGGTAGGGAGCTTGCCTTCGATCTCGACCTGCTGTCTCCACAACTTCCCGACTTTCCAATGCCCGGTGCCTTTACAACAGAGGATGAGTACCTTCGTCAACTGGTCATCGACGGTGCTCGTGAGGTATACCCGGGGGACGGGCCAGGTGGCATCGATCCTGTCGCCATCGAACGTATCAACCACGAGCTCGGCGTCATCAAGCGACTTGGTTTTGCGGGGTTTTTCCTAGTTGCCTGGGACATTGTCCAATTCGCCCGCAGCCGTGACATCTATTGCCAGATCCGCGGTTCTGGAGCAGACTCCGCGATCTGTCGGTGCATCGGGCTGACCAGGGTCGATCCGATCCGTCTGCAGTTGCCGTTCGAACGATTCCTGTCTTCCGAGAGAGGCAGGCCCCCAGACATCGACATCGACTTCGAAGCTGAGCGCAGAGAAGAGGTAATTCAGTACTGCTACGCCCGTTACGGGCGGGAGCGGGCAGCAATGGTGTCGAACGTCATCACCTATCGGGCTCGCAGCGTCCTCCAAGACGTGGGCAAGGCCTTCGGTTTGACCCAGGCGCAGGTGAACGCTTTGACCAAATACCTCGACACTCGCAGCCCCAAGAACCTCAGCGAGGAGCTCGATTTGCCCAACGGCCTGACCAGCGAGTTGATTTACGACGCGTGCCGGCGCCTCGACGGCTTCCCGCGCCATCTCGGTATCCATTCCGGTGGAATGGTCGTGGCCAAGCGACCGCTGTGGGAGGTAGTACCGATGGAGTGGGGGCGTATGGAGGATCGATCTGTTCTCCAGTGGGACAAGGACGATTGCGCCTCCATGGGCATCGTCAAGTTCGATCTGCTCGCCCTCGGAGCACTCAATGGGCTGCATTTGTCTGTGGACGCCATCAGGGAGGCGCATGGCGTCGACATCGACCTGGCAACGATCCCGCAGGAGCCGGTGATCTATGACATGGTGACGAGGGCGGACACGGTTGGAATCTTCCAAATCGAGTCGCGCGCTCAGATGGCCACGTTGCCTCGTATGAAGCCGAAGACTTTCTACGACCTGGCCGTCGAAGTCGCGCTCATCCGGCCCGGGCCGATTCAGGGACACTCGGTGCATCCCTACCTGCGGAGACGAAACGGGGAGGAGCCCATCCGTTATCCACACCCAAGCGCCGAGCAAATCCTGAAGAAGACGCTTGGAGTGCCGGTCTTCCAGGAGCAGCTCATGGAGCTGGCTCGAATCTGCGCAGGCTTCACAGCCGGTCAGTCAGACAGGCTCCGCCAGGCCATGACGCACAAGCGCTCCGACGAAGCAATGGCGGAGCTCCGCGACGAGGTATATCGGGGAATGGCCGCAAACGGAATCACAGGGGAGGCAGCAGACGAGATCTGGGAGAAACTCCAGGGTTTTGCCTCCTTCGGCTTTCCCGAGTCCCACTCGGTGTCATTCGCGTACATTGTCTATGCCGCATCTTGGCTGCGCTACCACTGGCCGGCAGAGTTCCTGATGGGGCTGCTCAACGCCCAGCCCATGGGCTTCTACACGCCCAATTCTCTGGTGCAAGACGCGTTGCACCACGGTGTGATCGTGCTTCCCCCGGATGTGAACTACTCCAACTACGACTGCACCATTGAACATGTCGAGGCCGATCCGGGCGACATAGCCGAGTACCTCGGACTGCAGTGGCGGCGGGGGAGAGGCGCCGTAGACGATCCGATTCGCTCTGCGGTGGCGGTACGTATCGGGCTGCGTTATGTCCGCAACCTCGGCGATGCAGAGATCACGCGGATTGAAGCGGCGCGCCAGGTGGCAGGAAGTTTCACCTCCCCTGAGGATCTTGCCTCGCGTACCGGCTTGCCCCTCGATGCGCTCGAGGGGCTGGCAGCTTCCGGAGCTATGCAGTCGATTGAGATGGGTAGGCGCGAGGGGATATGGGCGGCAGGAGCTCTAGCTGAGCTGGGGCCGGATCGGCTGGCGTTGGCGCCGGGCGCTCGACCCCCCGAGCTGGCACAGATGGACAGGTTCGAGCAGGTTCAGGCAGACCTGTGGTCGACTTCGATATCCGTCACACATCCCGTTTCCTTCATAAGGGAAGAACTGCGGGCGGCGGGCTGCATCACAATTCAGGATGCCCTCGAGATGCGCAAACACGGAGTCAGAGCGAGGGTTGGGGGCCTCGTCACTCATCGGCAGCGACCGGGAACGGCCAACGGAGTCCGCTTCCTCAACCTCGAGGACGAGACGGGGCTGCTCAACGTGATTGTGCTGCCCCCGGTGTGGGACGCCCACTACGAGATCGCTCGTAAGTCGATTGGTATGGTCATAGAGGGTGTAGTCGAATTCAAAGATGGAGTCACCAACCTGATGTCACACCGCTTCGAGGACTGGCCGGTTCTTGCCGTCAAGTCACGAGACTTCCGCTAGTCGTCTCCCCTAATACATCCATTGGACTCTGGCCGCGGAGCGAAGCTGACTCAACGATGAATGGAGGAAGGAGAACGAATGGCAGAACGGTTGCCCATCCTCGTGCCGGTTGGCGAGGGGTTCGACATGCGCGGAGTGCACTGTGCAATTCAATTGGCCGAACTCATCGGGGTCGGTGTGCGGGTTCTCTCGGTGACTCGTCACGCCGACTTCGTAATGGCACGTGAGGAAGCACTACAGCGAGCTCTCGACGACCTGGCCGTCGATGAGGTCCGAGTATTCGTACATGAAGACGCTTCTGCCGCAATCGCAGACAGCTCAGCCTCGGCTTCTTTGATATGCATGACCACGGCCGCAACCCTCGTGCCACACGGCGGTCATTTCGGTTCCATTGCGGAGCAAGTGGTTCGCGCCGTGGAATCACCTGTCATTCTCATTGGGCCAAAGGCGGCCGGTCCTTTCCAAGCCCGTCGAGTGGTTATTCCGGTCGACGGAAGCGATGCCGCCGAATACGTAGTGCCGGAAGCAGCTGCCTTCGCGGACGCGATTGGGGCAGAGATTTGGTTTGTCACAGTTGAGGACCGGGCGCAGGAGAGCATGGTCGCCGCAGTTGCCGGCAGCGACGCAGGGGCAATCGAATCCGGCTACGTGATGCACCTTGCTCGGCGTTTGGATGGCACAGTCAACCGCACTCCGCAATTCGAGGTACTCCACGGCAAGGATGTGGCCGAGGCAATTCTCGCATTCGCCGAGCCGGATGCTGTGATCGCCATGAGCACGCACGGGCGCACCGGGTTGCGCCGGATCTTCGCCGGGTCGGTGGCTACGCACGTTGTGGCCGGCAGCCCGCAGCCCACGCTTGTGATGCGGCCTCCTGACTCGATCTTGGCAACCGGCTGAAAGAAGTCAGTCCCTGAGGGCTCGACGCATGATCTTGCCTGTCGTGGTGCGCGGGAGTTCGTCGAGGAAGATGATGTCGCCCGGCACTTCGTGGGCCGCAAGGCGAGTGCGCACGTGCTCGCGGAGCTCGTCGGCTAGCTCGTCGGAACCAACTTGACCTTCACGCACGACAACGAAAGCCCTGGGGATTTGCCCCCTGAGCTCGTCCGCGACGCCGACCACAGCGCACATCGCAACGGCAGAGTGTCGCATCAGGGACTCTTCGATCTCTCCGGGGCCGATTCGATAACCGCGACTGATGATCACGTCGTCCTTGCGGCTGCGGAACCACAGGTACCCGTCGCCGTCCTCGACTCCGAGATCGCCGGTCAGGAGCCAGTCGCCTCTGTACTTGGCCGCCGTCTCCTGGGGCCGGTTCCAATACTCGAGCATGATGACGGGGTCGGGCGATCTCACGCAGATCTCGCCCTCTTCGCCGAAGAGTCGGTTGCCATGTCCATCAGCCACTATCACGTCGTGGCCGGGGAGCGCCTTTCCCATGGACCCGGGGCGCACCGGCCATACCGCTTCGCAGTTGCCGACTACGAGGTTGGCTTCGGTCTGCCCATAGCCCTCGTTGACACCGCAACCGAGCGCCGTACGAGCCCACGCCAGAACCTCCTCGCCAAGCGCCTCGCCCCCGCTGAAGATTGCCCGTAACGAGAGGTCGTCACGTTGGACTCCGGCTGCCCGCATCATCTTGAGAGCGGTTGGGGGCAGGAACGCCAGCGTCACAGCATGTTCGGCCATCAGTTGTGCTGCCTGGTGCGGGTCGAATGCTCCGGCCACCGTCAGCACCGGCATCCCGAAATACCACGCCGGGATCAACACATCCATCAGTCCACCAATCCATGCCCAGTCGGCCGGTGTCCAGATCAGGTCGTTGGGTAGCGGCGGAAACTCGTAGTACGCCTCGAACCCGGGCAGGTGGCCGAATAGCGAACGGTGGGCATGAAGCGCGCCCTTGGGTGGACCGGTAGTTCCGCTGGTGTAGATCAGGTAAGCGGGATCGTCTGCGCCCGTCGGGCAGGGCGCCGCAGCCGGTGGCGCGTCGAGCGCGCCGTCGAACTCTTGTCCGACCTCCAACATCTGCAGGCCGGGAGCGGCTTCCGCCACCTTGGCTCTATTCTCTGCGCTCACTACGGCGAGCTTGGCTCCGGAGTCACTGAGCCGATAGGCGAGGGCATCAGGCCCGAACAGCGATGCCAGCGGGAGCGAGACCGCGCCGAGCTTCCAAGCCGCCAGGTGGGCCAGACCGGTTTCAAGCGACTGCGGCGCCACGATGGCCACTCGGTCGCCCCGTCCGATGCCCCGCCCGGACAGCGCTGTCGCCAATCTGGCCGACTTGTCGGTCAACTCGCCAAATGTCGATCGGCTGACGCCGTTGCGCCCGTCTACTGCAATGAGGGCCGGTGAGTCGGGATCATGCACATCGCTGCAGGCCACCCCCATATTGAACAGCTCAGGGATATTCCAGCTGAAGCCGAGACGCAGCTCCTCGTAGGAGCCTCCGGCATCGGGATGCAACGTGCGGATGATCACCGGCCCGAGTCTAAGGATGGAGTTCGCCGCCGTCTGAGAGCCGTTCTAGGCTCGGTCGCCTATGGCGATGATGGTGCTGACCGTTTACGGAGACGACCGGGCTGGACTTGTCGATTCTGTTGCCGAGGCCGTGGACGACAACGGCGGTAGCTGGGACAAGAGCTACATGGCGGAACTTGCCGGCAAGTTTGCCGGGGTAGTGGCAATCACGGTCCCCGACACCAAGGTCGACGCGTTGGTGGCTGCGTTCGAGGCGCTCCGCGAGGAAGGCCTCGATATTGTGGCGCACGCCGTCGACACAGTCCCCGACACCGAATCGCATCGAGAGTTGGATCTAGTTGTGACGGGGCAAGATCACCCCGGGATCATCCACGACGTATCCCATGCCTTGGCGTTACGAGGGATTTCGATCGCCGAGCTCGCCACCGAGACGAGTGACGCGCCCATGGGCGGCGGTGTGCTGTTCGAAGCGCGCATGACGCTGCATGCTCCTCAGGCGTCATCATTGGCTGAGTTGCATGCCGCGATCGCGAAGGTCGCGGATGAGCTGGTGGTCGACTTCGAGCTCACAAGCGCCTAGTCAGGCGACCAGCGCCCGACCGATCGCCTTGAGAGCGGCGTCGATGTCTGCGCTCCCCACCATGAGGTTGGCGACGGCGCGGACCTTGTGCGCACCAAGCGGCAACATCGCCACGCCCTCGTCGAGTAGCTGGTCGCAGAACTCGGCGGCCGTCTTGGTCGTCACTTCGAAGTAGACGATGTTGGTCTCCACTGATGACAAATCGAGCTCCACGCCGGGCGTCTCGGCAAGGCCGGCGGCCAGCCGAGAGGCGTTGACGTGGTCGTCGCTGAGTCGGTCGCGGTGGTGGTTCAGCGCATAGAGGGCGCCGGCGGCAATGATGCCGGCTTGGCGAAAGCCGCCTCCGTACATCTGTTTGAAGCGGCGGGCGGTCGCTATCAGCTCCGCAGAGCCGATCAGTGCCGAGCCGACAGGTGCCCCGAGGCCCTTGGAGAAGCAGACGCTCACGGTGTGGAACCCTGCAGCGAACTCGGCTTCGCTCACTCCGGTGGCAACTGCTGCGTTCCATAGTCGGGCACCATCCATGTGGGTGGCGGCACCTCCGGCCGTGGCGGCGGCGCTGACCTCGTCGAGCTGCGCGAGTGGCCAGATCGTGCCGCCTGCGCCATTGTGAGTGTTTTCAACCTCGACGAGAGAGACCGGCTGTACCAGGTAGGGAGGGATCGACTTTGGTGGATCTGGAAGCGCGGCCGTGACTTGTTGCGCGGTGAATGTGCCTCGCTTCGCAGGAAGTTGATTGATGGTGAGGCCGGCCAGGGCATTGGCCCCGCCCATTTCATGCGTGTCGATGTGAGCGCCCGCCGCTGCGAGGACCACGTCGCCGGGTCTGGTATGAAGCCGAAGGGCGATCTGGTTGGACATCGTGCCCGACGGCACGTACATCGCGTCTTCTTTGCTGAGAAGGCCCGCAACCGTCTCCTCCAGCCGGCGGACAGTTGGATCGTCGGCAAAAACGTCATCACCCACCTCGGCGTCTGCCATGGCGCGCCGCATGGCATCCGTCGGTTGAGTGACAGTGTCCGAGCGCAGATCGATCATGGGGCCCTTACTGACGAGTCGGTCAAGATACCTAGCATCAGGGCAAAGCGCGGATACAGGAGGCAACATGGCTATGACGAGTGAAGACTTGCTCGTTGAAATGAAGGCGAAACGCGAGACGGTCAGGGAATTGCTCGCTCGTTCCCCTGCCGAGTACGACGACATTCGCGAGCTGTGGAAGTCCCACTCTCTGGCTGAGGATGCTCGCGATATCGGCGGGCTCATGGCGACGCTGACGGACGATTGTGTCTACGAGCTCGTGCAGACAGGACATCGGTGGGAGGGCCATGCGGGCGCTACGCAGTTCTATCTCGGGTTGCTAGGTGCGTTTCCGGACATCGACTTCAATCTGACCCACATCGTGGTTGGCCCGCAGGGTGTTTGTGAGGAGGCCGTGGCCACCGGCACCCACGAAAAGGAGTGGATCGGCTGGGAACCGACAGGGGAGAGAGTCACATTCCGTGTCGTCATCTTCTTCCCATGGGATGCGGACAAGAAGTTGTTCACCGGAGAAAGGGTCTACACATTCTTCCCTGACGGATCGCCTCTAGCGGTCG
>JAHEJX010000209.1 GCA_024638645.1 Actinomycetes bacterium | reverse complement strand
GTTTATTCCGGGGACAGTGGGTAACACTTTTGTAGCGAATGGGTTCTCACCCACTGGTTCCACCCGGTTCTCGGCTTGGTCGAAGAAGCCGAGGTCATAGTGCATGAAGCTGACGAGCCACACCTCGTCGGCAACTGCTCTTATCCCGACAAACTGGCCGGCAAAGACGATGCTGAGGTTGATTTTACGCCGGCCCACGCAGATTCGCCCGCACTGGGTGACGCGGATGGTGCGGTCGTGGAAGGGGTACTGGGGCACCTCAGGGGGGTGGTACTGGCGTGGTGAAGGTGTATACAGCTCGCCCGGATAGCGCCCGCCGAGGGCTTGATGCGGCCGGTCGTGGCTGTAGACCTTGAGGAACTTGTCGAAGCGGGCTTGTTGGTGGAGGAAGTTGTAGCTCGCAGGCTTGGTGGCCTCTTTCTTGAGTGTCAGATGTATCCGCTCGTGGCGCCCGTTGTGCTGGGGGTGGCCTGGGCGGACGCGCTCGATGCCGATACCAAGGCGCAGCCACCACACCGACAGCCGGCTCAAGCCGAACAGGGCGTGCGGGGTGGCGAACGGCGAGCCATTGTCGGTGCGCATTGCCGCGGGCAGGCCGAACTCCTTGAACACGCTCTCGAACACTGGGAAAGCCCCTTTGGCCTTGGTTGATTCGAGTCCCTCACAGGCGAGCAGATAGCGCGAGCGGTAGTCGCTAATCCTCAGCGGGTAGCAGTAGCGGCAGTTGCCCAGGCGGAACTCGCCTTTGCAGTCGGCGCACCTCAGCGCGTTGACAGTGCGCGGATCGCTGAGCGCCGTCCCCTGTGCTTTATGGCGCCGGCGCTTGAGCCGCTTGACCAGGCCGTGGCGGTCCAGGGTGGCGTGAATGGTGCTGACCGCGGGCGGGCTAATCATCGGATACTCCTTAATCAGCTTCTCGCGGATCTTCGGCGCCCCCCAGCTGGAATGTTCGCGCTTGACCCGCAGGATCGCCGTCTCGATCTGGAAGGCCAGCTTATTGGGATGGCGATACGGACTCCTCGGCTGGTCCTCCAAGCCACCGAGGCCCTCGTCTCTGTAGCGGTTGAAGAACTTGTAGCCGGTCTTGCGCGAGATCCCGAACTCTCGGCACACAACCGCCATCTTCTCGCCGTCGAGCAGAGCTATGGTCGAAAGTAGTGTACGGCTGAATTGAAAGAAGGCGGCGTATCTGGTTGAAATGGTTGTTGCGAAACAGTCAAGTCAACCGAGGAGATACGCCACCATGAATGAGCATAACGTTGTCGAGTTGTCAGGTCGAGAGACGAGCCGTGACGAGCTCACGGAGCTTCTGCGTGAGGGGGCTAGAAAGCTGATCGGCGAGGCTGTGGTTACCAGAAACCCGATCCCGGTCGGATGGCGCTTGTTGACCTCGCCGGTTGCCGGTGATCAACTGGGAGGAGCGCGAGATTATCGGCTACACGTGGCGCGGTAGCTGCGGATAACCGGAGCGCGACAGCGTCAATCGGCGCTCGGGACCGATCGACGAGGTGTCGCGTTGCCCGTCGTGCTCCCCGGCGCAACAAGATCCGGGGACGGCAGCTGACACTCAGGCCGCGCGGCGGTACTCGTGATGCAATCCGCCTAGATGAGGAAAAGCGATGACGTCGCCCGAGTCAGGAGGGTGAATGGGTCGTGCCTGCGGGCATTGCTTACCCAGAGACAGATGAGTTCTCGCCGTGTGGTAGTACGTTATGTAAGCGCGAAGCACGCGACGCAGATGTCGTTCGTTGAGAACGATGTGGTGGTCGAGACAGTCTCGCCGGATCGATCCGATCAGCCGCTCCACGTAGGGATTCTGCCAGGGTGAGCGTGGCGCGATGAGCACCTCCTCCATACCCAGACTCTTGACGCGACGGTGGAATATCGCACCGTATATTTGGTCGCGGTCACGCACCACGTACGTGGGAGGCGGGTCCCACGGAAATGCCTCGACCATCTGCTGCGCGGTCCACTGGGCGCTCGGATGCTCGGTGACGTTGAAGTGGACAACCTCGCGTCGCTCGTGTCGCAGCACGAGGAAGACTAGAGGATCCGAAACGATGCCGTCGGCACGGTGAAGAAATCGATGGAGGTGAGTTCCGTCACATGATTGTCGAGGAACGTTCGCCAAGTCTGGGACGGTGGCTTGCGGTGGCGGAGCATGTACTTGGCGACCGTGCTCTGCGAG